>NZ_JAWOUY010000019.1:0-122141 GCF_033339635.1 Vibrio sp. 2092
TCGTTTCCGCTCGACTTGCATGTGTTAGGCCTGCCGCCAGCGTTCAATCTGAGCCATGATCAAACTCTTCAATTTAAAGTTTTTGATTCCCTAAATAAATAGGGAGAGGCTCAATGAATACTGACTTCAAAACTACTAATGTAATTTTAAAGCTATTATCGTTCCAACAGAACGATAATGAATTGACTGTGCCAAGTCCGAAGACTTGATTGGTCACTTCGTTTCATTGAAACCTAATTTGATACCGCTTTCCGTTAAGAAAGAAATATCTAATTGGATTATCATCAACGAGTGCCCACACAGATTGATAGGTCTATATTGTTAAAGAGCTTGCTTCGTAAGCTTTGCTATCGAAGCGGAGGCGTATTCTAAGGAATTAATTTTCAGTGTCAAACACTTTTTCAAATTAATTTTTAGAAGTTTTCTTTCGCCTTCTTGCCAACCGCTTTTGCGTTTCCGCTTTGCCCTGACAACGGAGGCGCATTATAGGGAGATGATTTTTCTTAGCAACCCCTTTTCAGAAAAAAATTCAAAAAAAAGCGTCGAATGATTAAATCTCACTCAAACGCTTATTTTTAGCACTCAGTTGTTAACTTCAAGTAGCAAATAGGCAATCAATATGTGTCTATCCAAGACTCTTCAAAGCCTGTGATATCGAGACTCAGTGATTGCGCCGCTTCGATTTGCTCGATAGCCTCTAGTTCTTTATTTACACTGCTCATCGTTAATGTGTTGTTGTCTAGCTCAAACACTTGGCGTTGCGTGGTGTAATAGAACTTAAGCGTAGTGAGCGCTTTTACATCGTCATTGCTCGCGGCTGCTTTAATGCTTTTTAGTTTACGAAAGATTTTGTTGTGCAGTTGCTTGAGTTTCCAAACGTACAGCACTTCTTCCATGTATGGTCGAGTTTTAATGTGATTCAATAAAGAGAGGGAAGTTGCAACTGCGAGAACGACACCAATCAAATTCCAATGGAAATTGCCCGTTGATTGTTCTGGTACGACTTCAGTGTTGCCAAACAAAACAATCAACAAGGTACTAAAGGCAAGAGAGGAGATGGCGAGCAACGCAACAAAACCGCCAATCACAAGGTTTACTTTCTTTTTATAAATGTCTTTATTTATCTGTTTGATTTCCATATACCGCTCCTAACAGGTTACCTCTATTTTAACCAGCGCACTCCGCACGACAATCGAAGCTTTGTAAGTAAGTTAACATTTGCTATTAAACTCGCATCCCTTCCCTGCTTGGGTATATACTTCCGCGCATTCACTCTTCCTATATAGAGGCTAAATTCATGCGCTCTTTTGTTTTACGAGCTCGCGCGGCGCCAACCACCAGCAAAGCACTGTTAGAAGGTGTTGGTAATGAAGCGCATACAGAGATTCTTGCTCATACCATGATGAACACTATGTTCGTTGCTCAATCACACCGTGAAGATGTGGTTGTTCACTTGGTTTTGGAAAGCACAAAAGACTTCTCACGCACCATTACTATTCGCTCCAACGACATCACCAACATTGGCGGCTTCCATGAGTCAACCTTGATTGCAGCAGTGGCTCGCGCTTTGGATGCTTCGGTTGGTATGGGTAAAGAGCAACTTCGTGAAGTCGAACCTGGTATTACCGTTCGTACAGTGAGCTTTGAACGCCTAGTACAAGAGCTGGCAGAAGATCACCAACTATATATGTTGGATAAGAAAGGCGAATTTGTTCGTGATGCAGAAATTGGTGAAAATCCATGTTTCTTGCTAACTGACCATATACCGATGCCGAAAAAGTCTTTTAACAGCTTAAAGCGCCTTGGCACAGAGAAGATCAGCTTAGGTCCTAAGATGCTTTTCGCTTCTCAGTGTGTGGTATTGATCCACAATGAGTTGGACATACGCGAATTCTAGTTATTCGCGCACACGTTGCTAGGTAATGAAAGAGGACTCCATTGAGTCCTCTTTTTTGTTTCTATAGGGATGCTAAGTTTACTTACCACCAATGCTCAAACGAGCAAAACGAACGTCTGGCGAGAAGAAAGTTCGGCTATCGTTAATTAACTGAGTATCACCCACTGCCTCAACTTCTTGCAGCATCTTGTAGAAGTTACCCGCTACCGTGATCCCACGAACTGGTTGAACGCGCTCTCCATCACAGCACAAGAAGCCACTCGCACCAAATGAGAAATCACCACTCACTGCATCCGCACCAGAATGGACACCTTGAAGCTCGACTAACTCTAGGTACTCACCCGCTTTTACTTCTGACGCACTGCTGTTGCCTGTCGCAATCACTTTGTGATTCGCTGATACGTCTAGGCTCGATTTTGCACCGCGAGCGGCACTTGCTGTCGAGACTGCGCCCAAGTAACTTGCGGTCTGGCTGTTGTGTAGCAAGGTTTTCAACTCACCATTAGCAATCATGACATTATCTTGAGTAGCGAAGCCTTCACTATCAAAACTCGCGATTGCCATACCATTTGGCATGTAAGCCGTATCAGTAAAGGTAATTAAATCACTCGCAACACGTTGACCAAGCTTGTCACCCAGTGGCGTAATGCCTTTCATCGCGCTTACGCCAGAGAAAGCACTGCCGAAAGCACCGAATAAACTTGCTAGCGCATTGATGTGGAAGATAGCAGGGTAGTTACCCGTCGCAACCGGTGCGCCTTCAAGAAGATCGCGAGCAAGGTTGTAGCCACCCTCGATACAGTAAGCTGGATTCAACTCATCAAAACGGCGACCCAGTGACATTCTACCCGCCATTGACTGTTTGCCGTCTTTTTCAAACAAGGTATACGCGTAACAAGTGAACGAGCGCTCGAAGTGTTGACACAATGTGCCTTGAGTATTGGCAATGATCAGTTGTGTTTCGCCATCGCTGTAACCATTGTAAGGTGCGCTAGAGGCGTGAGGCAGAGCCACTACGCCTTGCTCAAGAGCGAGAGACAGTTCGATTTTTTCGTCAACAGAAGTTGTATCTTCTTGCGCAATCTCAGCAACATCAGTCGCGATTTGACTGTTCACGCAACTAATCGTCTGATGTTCATCTTGCTTGGAAAAGCGAGCGCTTTGCAGTGCGTTGGTCAGCATCAAATCCAAGCTTGGTTGCTCTAACGACTCAGAATAGCTTGTTGCAACACGCGCATCTTTCACAACACGAACACCCAGAACTTGGCTTGAGCTTACTTTGTACTCATCCAGCTTTCCTTGGTTCGCTTTCAAAGAAAAGCTACTGTTACGGTTTACAATGACGTCCGCTTCTGCACCTTGGCGTTTTGCTTCTGATAGGACGTAATCAACCGCATTAAGAAGTTGTTGTTCTTGGCTCATTAGTTACCGCCTCCTACCAGAATGTTATCTACTTTCAGCGTTGGCTGACCGACAGTTGTTGGTACTGAACCACTCACGGAACCACACATGCCCGGCGCAAGCGCCATGTCTTTGCCGACCATGCTGATTTCTTTCAACACTTTTGGACCCGTGCTGATCAGCGTTGCTGTTTTCAGAGGCTTGGTGATTTTGCCATTTTCAATGAGGTAGGCTTCACGAACAGCAAAGTTAAACTCCCCCGTACCCGGTTGAACAGAGCCACCGCCCATCTTCTTCGCATAGATACCACGTTCGATGCCTGCCAGCATGTCATTAAGTGAATGCTCGCCCTCTTCGATAAAGGTGTTACGCATGCGCGAGGTTGGTGCGAACTTGTAGTTTTGACGACGACCAGAACCCGTAGGCTCATAACCTGTCTTCATGCCACCCATTTTATCGACCATGAAGCTGGTTAGCTTACCGTCTTTGATCAGTTGAGTGCGCTGAGTCTTCATACCTTCATCATCAATGTGAATCGAGCCCCATTCGTTGGTCATGGTGCCATCATCGACTGCATTCACTGCGGTGTGAGCAACCATTTCGCCCATCTTGTCGTGGAAGACTGATGCTTTCTTCGCAACTGAAGTGGTTTCTAGCAAGTGACCACATGCTTCATGGAAGATAACGCCGCCAAAGCCGTTACCAATCACCACCGGCATTTCACCCGATGGACAAGCATCCGCGCCAAGTTTTACTAACGCTTGCTGCGCGATAGTTTGACCTAGCTCTTTGGCATCAAGCTGTTCACTGAATTCCCAACCAGCAAGAGCGCCAGGACCTTCCATACCAGAAGACTGCTCATTACCTTTTTGCGCGACAGTGTTACCAGCAACACGAATGTAGTGGCGAGTATCGTCAACGTGTAGACCTTCTGAGTTGAAGATAGACACTTGTTGCTCGCGCTGAAGAACGCTGCCAATAAACTGGCTGATATGCTCACTCTCAGCACGTGCGGCTTGGTCAACTTTCAATAGAAACGCGATTTTTGAATCTAGGTTAGCATCCTTACTTAGCGACATGCGGCAACCATGTTGGATTGGGTAGCGGTTCAAATTCAAAGAACCCGCTGACGCGATTTGCTCACGCTTGTCTTTTGCAGCAAGCAGCGAGGTTACGCGCTTTAGTTCGGCTTCATCTGTGCTGTTGGTGTAACCGTAAAGCACCTTATGACCGAAAAAAAGACGAATACCGATACCAAAATCGATACCCGAGTTAACCTTATCCACTTCACCAGATGCGATCTGGACAGTGTTGGTTTGGTGATGTTCAACGAATAGTTCAGCGAAATCAGCCCCCAAAAAGAGTGCATGATCGATCACTGACTTCGCTGTTACAGAATTAAGCATGAAGTCTCCTTGCTCGATGATCGTCTTAGCCTTCCTAATTAACTGTGAAAAAGTTCAACAAAGTTAAATTGGCAACACGTTAAATTTTAACAGTTTTTTAACCTTGTTTTGTGCTAATCCTTGCTTAACGAGACCACGATTATTTATTAAATATTCCAGGTTCTGCTCATTCACCAGAGCGTTGCACTAGTAAATTCCACCCAGCAAACCATTTAGGTGCTTACTTTATCACTCACCTCGCATAATTGAATACTCATTATAATTACGCTCAAAAAACGTATCCCTTCCGCAATGGTCCTGCTATCATCCGAACGAAATAGTCGGGGGGCCACACGACAAGTGTTGGCTGAGATCGAAATTCGAGACCCGTTGAACCTGATTCAGTTAGCACTGACGTAGGGAACTATGCACACTTTGCCTTTCGTCGCCCCTCTTAGGTAAGCGATAGCGATCGAAAAATCGATCTATCTGCAACGGTCAAAGTCAGTTCCTATACGTCTTGTAGTAGGAGCGACCATGACGCAGCAATCACAACCTCATTCACATCACACGCCAGCCTTGCCTACCCCTATCGTATTGACCATCGCGGGCTCAGACAGTGGTGGCGGTGCAGGTATTCAAGCCGACATCAAAGCGATGTCCGCAACCGGCAGTTTTGCTTGCTCGGTAATCACGGCGATTACTTCGCAAAATACCCAAGGCGTTTCTGCGATTTTCCCCATTCCTCTCGACCATGTAGAGAGCCAACTTGATGCAGTATTTACCGACCTCAACATCGTTGCAGTCAAAGTGGGCATGCTGGCAGATTCCAACATCATCAAAGTCGTTGCAGACAAAATTAAACAATACCAGCCAAAACACCTCGTGATTGACCCTGTGATGGTGGCCACCAGCGGCGATCTATTACTGGAACAGTCGGCAATCAGCACTTTAAAAGAAGAATTGATTCCGCTCGCAGACATCATTACCCCTAACCTACCCGAAGGCGCAGCATTGACGGGTAAGCCAATGCCTCAATCAGAATCTGAAATGAACGATATGATTACCGACCTTCGTGCGCTTGGCGCCAAAGCTATTCTGCTCAAAGGCGGTCACCTTGAAGAAAATGAAAACAGCAACGATCTGCTTATCATGCAAGACAGTGCCGAGTTAATTAGCGCCAAGCGATTTCCAACCAAAAACACTCATGGCACAGGCTGTACACTTTCTTCCGCCATTGCGTCTTATCTTGGCCAAGGCAACAATCTGCACAAAGCGGTGCACCTTGGTAAGCAGTACATCAGCCAAGCTATCGCGCACGCTGATGAACTGGATGTCGGTAAAGGTCACGGCCCTGTGAACCACTTTTTTGCGGGTCATACTTATGTTCGCTAACGCGATTGGCATTCAGCTTTCCGATGCTAGCCTGCGATACAAAGATAGCCAAACACCGACTTTAGCAGGAATGAACATGACCATTCCCGTCGGTAAATGGACGGTATTACTCGGACGAAGTGGCTGCGGGAAAACCACAATATTGCGTTACTTAGCTGGCCTACTGGATGACCAAGTTGACTGGCATGGCGAACTCATCACAACGGATGGCGCTGCACTGCATGACCGTATCGCTTACATGGCTCAGCAGGATTTATTGCTACCGTGGTTGAATGTGTTAGACAACGTCTGCCTCAGTTCTCGATTTTCTCAAGAGCAAGCACCAGAGCAAAATAGACAACGTGCACTGACTTTACTCAGCCAAGTGGGACTCGCCGATTACCCGGATGCTAAGCCAGCTCAGCTCTCTGGCGGCATGAGACAGCGTGTTGCCCTTGCTCGCACTCTGATGCAAGACAAACCTCTAGTTCTGATGGATGAGCCTTTCTCTGCACTGGACGCGGTTACTCGCCATAAGTTGCAAACCTTGTCTGCCGAATTACTGAAAGACAAGACGGTTGTTCTTATTACCCACGACCCACAAGAAGCGGTGCGATTAGCTCACCAACTCTATGTGTTGCAAGGCACACCTGCGCAAGCTCAGCACTTGGTCGTTCCAGACTCCAAGCCGCCACGAGTTCTCGATGGAGAGTGCGCAGCGCTACAACAGGCGATTTTGGATCAATTGGAGAAAGACTATGAGTGATATGACTCAGTACAACTCCGTTTCGGCACGTATTAGTAAAAAAGAACGCGTGACCCATCCGGCTCTCCGTTTGGTCATCAGCACGGCGGTGATCTTGGGATTGTGGCAGTTGGTCGTGGTGATATTCGATATGCCAAGCTTCATCTTACCTTCACCAATTGAAGTGCTGGATAGATTGGTCACTCGTTACGATGTCCTGCTCAAACATACTTGGGTTACTGCGCAAGAGATCTTACTTGGTTTGGCGCTTGGATTATCGATGGGTTTGCTGTTCGCATTGCAAATGCTGATGTTCGAGCCGCTGAAGCGTTGGTTACTGCCTATTCTGATTGCTAGCCAAGCGATCCCTGTGTTCGCCATCGCGCCAGTACTCATGCTTTGGCTGGGTTACGGCATTGCATCGAAAGTCGTCATGGCGGCGATCATCATCTTTTTCCCCGTCACCACATGTTGCTACGACGGCTTACGTAATACACCAACAGGTTACCTCGACCTTGCCAAGACCATGGGCGCGTCTAAATGGCAGTTACTTCGTCATATTCAATTGCCAGCCGCCCTACCAACTTTAGCCTCAGGCATTCGTGTTGCCGTCGTTATTGCGCCGATTGGAGCAGTGGTCGGTGAGTGGGTAGGTTCAAGTGAAGGCTTGGGTTATCTGATGCTCCAAGCTAATGCTCGCATGATCATTGATGAGATGTTTGCGGCGCTGTTTATCCTAGCCGTGCTGTCTATCTCACTCTACTTCATCACCGATAAATTATTGAAAAATGCCATCCCTTGGGAAAGCAAGTAATTACAGAAAATAACCAAAGAAAATTGGGAAAGAAAAGGAAGAACCCCGTGAATAAAAACAAACTTATGAGCGCTGCTGCTCTACTCGCTTCAGTGGTATCAACCAATGTGCTTGCAGCAGAAAAAGAGATGACACTGATGTTGGATTGGTTCGTCAACCCAAATCATGGTCCTATCGTGATTGCCAAAGAGCGTGGTTACTTCAAAGAACAAGGTTTGAAGGTCAACATTCAAGAGCCGGCAGATCCAAGCACGCCACCTAAGTTGGTCGCGGCGGGTAAAGTCGACATGGCGATTTCTTACCAACCAAGCCTAACTATCGATGTCGCGGCGGGTTTGCCACTAATCCGCTCTGCGACTTTGATTGCTACGCCACTCAACACGTTGATGGTGCTGGATAACGGTAAGAATGAAAACCTTGGCGACTTGAAAGGCAAGAAGATCGGTATTGCGATCGCAGGCAACGAAGAAGCGACAATCGGCACCATGCTAGCGCAAGAAAACGTGAAGTTTTCTGACGTACAAATCATCAACGTAGGTTGGGCGCTGTCTTCGTCTCTTGCGTCTGGCAAGGTGGATGCGATTTGGGGCGGTCTACGTAACTTCGAAACCAACCAACTGGCACTAGAAGGTTATAAAGCTAAGGCCTTCTTCCCTGAAGAACACGGCGTGCCAGCGTATGACGAGTTAGTCTTCGTAGCCAATGCAAAAAACTACGACAAAGAAGCCATCAAGGCATTCAACAAAGCACTAGAGCAAGCGACCACTTACATCGTTAACCATCCAAAAGAGTCGTGGAAAGAGTTCGTGGCTTATTCACCAGACACGCTCAACAACGAGCTTAACCAACGCGCTTGGAACGACACGCTAACTCGTTTCGCTCTTCGTCCATCCGCAGTAGATCTGAAACGCTACGATGATTATGCGCAGTTCATGTATTCACAAAACATCATCGAAACACTGCCAAAAGCGAAAGATTACGTACCGAGCTTTGACTAATTCTACTGACCTTAGGATCTAAGCCTAGGGTCTTTTGATAACGAGATACTCATAATGAAATACCAAGATTTGATCGACGCTTGCCGCCAAGATTGGCAAGAATACACTGAGCATGCTTTCGTGCAGCAATTGGCGCAAGGCACTCTGGCTCAGCCTTGTTTTCTGCATTACCTAAAGCAGGATTTTCTTTTCCTAAAGCAGTACGCACGAGCTTACGCATTAGCGATCTACAAAGCACGTACTTTGGATGACATGCGCCGTGCCCTACCAAGCGTACACGCATTGCTCGATTCTGAAATCGCCCACCACGTGACTTACTGTGAGCAATGGGGACTGACAGAATCCGACTTAGAAAACGAGCCAGAAGATTTCGGCACTGTGGCTTACACCCGTTACGTATTAGATGCTGGCATGACGGGCGATCTTGTTGATCTATACGCGGCACTAGCGCCATGCTCCATCGGTTATGCCGTAATCGGTAAGGTGCTGATTGAAGATGAAAAGACCGTAATCGAAGGCAACCCATATGCAAGTTGGATCAACCTCTACGGTGGTGAGGAATTCCAATCTGGTGTCGCAAAAGGGGCAGAACACTTTAATCAGTTGCTAGCAGAAATTGATATCAACAGCCAGCGCGGTCAAAACCTGATTCAGGTATTCAAAACCGCAACGCGTATGGAAGTAGCATTCTGGCAACAAGGTCTGAACGCTCAGCAAGATTAATCGGAGAGTCTCATGTTAATTGAACAAATCACCCAAGCATTAACCGCAGTACGCCAGCAAAAGCCGTTAGTCGTCAACATCACTAACTACGTGGTGATGAATAACACAGCAAACGCACTATTAGCGATCGGCGCTTCTCCAATCATGGCGCACTCCAAACAAGAGATGGCAGAGATGATGTCGTTCGCTGGCGCACTGGTTATCAACATCGGTACCCTAGACAGCGTTTGGACACCGCGCATGAGCTATGCCGTAGAGCAAGCCAATGCCAACGGTAAAATCGTTGTACTCGACCCTGTCGGTTGCGGAGCAAGCTCACTACGTACCGAGACATCACGTGAGATCGCACGCCTTGCCGACAAGTTGATCATTCGTGGTAACGCCTCAGAAATCATCGGTCTCGCTGGCGAACAAGCACAAAGCAAAGGCGTCGATGCGTTAGACAGCAGCGACGCAGCACTTGGCGCAGCGAACTTCTTAGTTTCAGAGTATGGTGCAAGTGTGGTGATTTCTGGCGAGACTGATTACATCATCACGAAAGAGCAAACTGTGCAGCTAAACAACGGTCACGAGATGATGCCATACGTAACCGGAATGGGCTGCACACTAACGGCACTGACGGGTGCTTTCGCTGCTGTTGGTGATCACTCCGGACTTGCTGCCGCGGCGGTACTGGGCGTTGTGGGTGAAATTGCGGCTGAGCAAGCGCGAGGGCCAGGCAGTCTGCAAATGAACCTGTTGGATGAGCTTTACCAACTGGATGAAGAAACACTGGCAAAACGCCTAAAACTCCAAGTGAGTTAAGCTTTCTCTAACAAATACCGGCCTCTCACTCCCTGTAGATGAGAGGCCCAAAGGAAACAAAATGAACGCCTATCGTTTATATTTGGTCACCGATGACCAACAAGATTTAGCCACACTAAAGCGTGTTGTGAGAAAAGCCGTGGAAGGTGGCGTGACCATGGTACAAGTCCGCGAAAAACACGGCGATGTGCGTGCGTTTATCGAACGTGCTCAAGCCGTGAAAGACATCCTTAAAGATACCAATGTGCCTTTGATCATCAATGACCGCGTTGATGTTGCACTGGCAGTTGATGCCGATGGGGTTCACCTCGGGCAATCAGACATGCCCGCAACTATCGCTCGTGAGTTGATTGGACCAAACAAAATCCTCGGCTTATCCATCGAAAATGAAGAGCAGCTTGCAGAAGCGGACTCTCTTCCGATTGATTACATCGGCTTGAGCGCAATCTTCGCGACGCCGACCAAAACCAACACAAAAAAACATTGGGGTATTGATGGTTTGAAAATGGCGTTAGAGACGACTTCACTGCCGATTGTTGCCATTGGCGGCATTAACGAAAGTAACATTCCACAGCTTAGCGCCACTGGTGTTCACGGCTTAGCTTTGGTTTCAGCGATTTGCCACGCAGAAGATCCAAAAGCCGCATCGGAATATTTATTAGGGTTGATGAGCTAACCTTGCTCACGCCTGAACAAAGCGCTTATGGATGAGCGCGTTTGCCTTTCAGTACTTTCAACAACCTCTCCTTTCACAACGAAGAGCTGCAATATCACTTTCACGCTCGAATTGACAGAGCGTTGATAAGTTTTTCACGCCAGATAACGTAAGATAAGCCCCTTATTTTCACGTGGTTGAATAACCCTCAATAAAAACAAAACGCTCTCAATGAAAACCAAAAAATATGGATTGATGATGCTCGCCTTGTTTGTTCTTGGCATCATCCCAATGTCGCTGTTTGGCTCTTATCACAATCTCACTTCACAGGTGCCTGAAAGTCTGGGTATTACTTTTACTTTGCTCACAGATTCTGCTGGTAGCAAAGGCTTTTTAATTACGTTAACACTACTACTGCTTTCTTTATTTCGCTTTAAACCAAGTCGCATTGAGTGGATGCAAAAACTCTCAATGTTAGGGTTGTTACTTGTGATTGGTTTTGCCAGCAAAACAGGCTTGAAGCTAATGACAGAAAGCCCACGTCCCTACACCGAATTGCTTGCTGCAGAACAATTAATTGAACATCCAGAAGCGTTTTATCAACTAGAAACCGCTCAGCAAGCGAATGTGATTGGGCAGATTTCTGAGAAAGTCAGCGAATGGCGCACTCGCCACTGGCAAGGTGAAAAAGACTATTCTTTCCCATCCGGCCATACGATTTTCGTTTCGATTTGTTTGGCTTTCTTTGGCGGGTTGTTCTTACAGAACAAGTGCTATATCTCTGCACTGTCATTATGGATGTGGGGAATGAGCGTCGCATATAGCCGCTTATGGTTGGGCATGCATCGCCCTGAAGATTTAATAGGCTCAGTCTTGTTTGTCGCGATTGTATTTACTTTATTCCCGACATTTCAAATTAAGAAACAGATGCCGTTTGTTTCTCTCGCTTCGCGCTAATATGAGCGATTACTAGATAAAAAAGAAGCCAGCGATTCGCTGGCTTCTTGCTTTCAAGCGCTACTTTTTTCTAGCCATTTTTTGGTGGTTCAAACGCTGTTAGTTCTAATTCTGGGCCAGTGTATTTTTCAATACGAACCAGTGCCGAGTTCGCCGCACAGCCGTTTGCAAGTCGAGAGGTCGGAATATCCAACGTTAACACGTTACAACCGCCGTTCTTACAAATGCCGGTTTTCGGATCCAAATCCGGCCAACCGCCTTCATGAATACATACTGAACCTTGCTTGATTCGGTCAGTCACTTCCGCGCCAACCAATACTTGGCCACGGTTGTTAAACGCACGAACTAGATCGCCCGTTTTAATACCACGCGCTTTCGCATCTTCAGGGTGAATCCAAATAGGTTCACGGTTTGCAATTGCGTACTCTTCGCGAATCTTCGCGTAGTTAAACTGGCTGTGTAGACGATGTGCTGCGTGCGCGGTCATTAACTGCAACTCGCCATCTTTCGCAGTACCCGTGTACTCGGTTGGTGCCATCCACGTTGGGTGTGGAGGACAGTCTTCCAACTGGTAACCTTCAATGGTTTTCGAGAAGATTTCGATCTTACCACTTGGTGTACCGAGTGGATTCATGATCGGGTCTTCACGGAAATCCGCGTAACGAACATACTGTGCGTTCTTCTCGTTCCACTTCATCTCGATCAGTTGGTTATCTTCCCAGAACTTGCTGAAGTTCGGCATTGCTACGCGAGAGCCACGGCCACCTTGTTGCGCCGCCTTGTAGAAGCCGTACAGCCATTCCATTTCAGTTTTGCCTTCGGTGTACACATCACGGCCACCCGGTGCTAGTATCTCTGCCATGTCCGCGAATACATCGAAGTCATTACGCGCTTCACCTTGCGGCTCAATCACTTGCTTCATTGGCACCAAGTGTTGGTTACTGTAGTCACCTGTCATCGTTAAGTCGTTACGCTCAAACGATGTGGTGATTGGCAGAACGATGTCCGCATGCTTCGCAGCCGCCGTCCAGTAAGGCTCTGAAATCACGATCAGTTCAGGCTTTTGCCACGCTTTAATCAAGCGGTTGGTGTCTTGGTGATGAGTAAAGTTCGCACCACCTGCCCACCAAATCATCTTGATGTCCGGGAACGTCAGTTCATGACCGTTATGATGGTAGGATTGACCTGGGTTTTCCAACGCCTCGACAATACGCGCCACAGGGAAGCTTTGCACCGCGCCAGACACCGCCCAGTCGTTACCCGCAGAAGAGCCACCACCCAGTGATGCCGAAATCGCAGGAAGCACGCCAGCATCACGAGCAGGGTTACCACCGTTTGAGTAGTGGTAAGAGAAACCAAAACCACCGCCCGGTAAACCGATCTGACCCAACATCGTTGCCAGTGTAACCAGCATCCAGTGACGCTGCTCACCGTATTGTTGGCGCTGCATGCCCCAACCCGCCATCAGCATGGTGCGGTTTTTACTGAAGATGTCAGCCAGTAGCTCAAGTTGCTTCGCAGGTACGCCACAGATTTGTGATGCCCATTCTGCTGATTTTTCTACGCCGTCTTCTTCGCCCATCAGGTACGCTTCAAACTTGTCGTAACCTGCGGTGTATTTATCGAGGAAGGCTTTATCGTGCTTACCTTGTTTCACCAAGGTGTGTGCGATACCCATCATCATTGCCACGTCGGTCATTGGGTGAGGAGCAATCCACTCCGCATTCTCGCCAAAGAACTCGATGGTTTCAGAACGAATTGGGTCAATCGCAATAACCGTCTTGCCTGATTTTTTCAATTGATGGAAGAATTCAAGACCAGCACAGTCTGTTGAGCTCCACGCGATTTTTAGAGTGTTGATTGGGTTTAAGCCCCAAAGCACAACCACATCGCTGTGCTCTAATACCACTGGGTACGTGGTTTGTTGCTCGTACACTTCGATAGAGCCCACAACGTGCGGCATGATGATCTGCGCAGCACCCGTTGAGTAGTCACCCAAGTGGCCTGAATAGCCACCCGCCATGCTCATGTAACGTTGCAGCAAGGTTTGTGCTTTGTGCAGAACGCCACTTGAACGCCAGCCGTAAGAGCCTGCAAACACAGAAGCCGGGCCATATTCTTTGCGAATTCGCATGTGCTGTTCGTGGATCAGCTTGTAAGCCTCATCCCAAGACACACGCACAAACTCATCACTACCGCGCACACCTTCTGGCGACGATGGGTTTGCCAAGTAGCCTTTACGTACCATTGGGTACTTCACACGCGCTTTAGTGTGCACTTGGTCAGGACCGGTGCTTTGTAGGCTGTTTGATACCGTTTGTGGCAATGCATTCGTGGTTGAAACCAGCTTACCGTCTTGCACTTCACACAGCATTGGGCCCATGCGGCCCGCCGTTAGAATGCCTTTGCCGCGAGCATTAGAAGAAGCAACAGACATAGGTGCAAATGAAGTGAATGCCATTGCACCAGCCGCCATACCAGTGCCTTTTAGAAATCCGCGACGGGTCATATTAGTCATAATCTTATCCTTCTATTTATCGTTAGTGACCAACCACATCTTTCGCGTGGTGCTGGAAGAACTTGGTTAGAATTTCTAGGTTCTCGGCTGAAATATCAGTTCGATCACCCATACTTTTCGCTACCGGTCCCCATGCATTCACTGTGAAGTGATTTGAAGGAATTTTCGCGTGACAAGTTGCACAGTAAACGTTGTCCAATTCTTCTGCGTATGACCATACGGGTTCAAGCGTGTCTACAACTGGAGAATCAATAGCACCTGTTAGAGAAACCGCGCGCCATTCGTTGCCGTAAACATCTGCCTCAAATTCACCAGTTTCAAGCGCTTGTTGGCCTTGCTCTGTTAGCGTTGCTACGATGGCACGTTGACCTTCTCCCATGTAAAGCACTTGCTCTGCGCCTTTCATTTGGAATGCGTTCAACTTAACAGTGCGGTTGTCGCCTTCAGAGCTGATTACTTCCAACTTCGTCGTTGGGTTAATTTTACCCATCTCACCCATTGCGATTTCAGTCACAGGGTAAACGACTTTGGCACCAGGTGATGTTTTTGTGGTGAAGCTCATCAACGTTTCAAATGCCTTGCTGTCTAGCTCTGCTTCTGGTGCAAAGTGCGCCACACCTTTATGACAATCGATACACGTTTGATCGTTTGCTTTCGCGTAAGCGTGCATCTTCGCCGCATCACGTGATTGCTCAAACTCTTCCATTGCATCGAAATCATGACACGAACGACACGTCGCTGAATCATTTTCACGGAACTGAGCCCATACCGTTTCAGCCATATCTTTACGATGTGCTTCATATTTCTCTGGCGTGTCGATCTTACCTGTCACAAATTCATGGTAGATATCTTTCGACGCGCGAATTTTGGTGATCAGGTAATCCATTGGTTCTTGAGGAATATGACAGTCAGAACATTCCGCGCGAATGCCTTTCGCATTACTGAAGTGCACTGAGCCTTGGTACTCTTTGTAAGGGGTTTCCATAGAGTGGCACGAGAGACAAAATTCAGTATCTGAGGTGTAATGCATTACTACCGCACTCCCCCCCAAAGTTAACCAGCCCACACCAATGCCGGCAGCAACCAGCAGTGCAACATATCGTTTTTTTATTGACATAATTAGCAACACTTCCAAATAAAATGTAATTATAGGTCGCAAATTACTACTTTATGGGTAGTCCTCTCTTGATCCACATCATTTCCGTGTTGCTCTGTATGCCTCAAGTATGAAATTTTGTTATTTGCATCTCAAAGATGAATATATGGCAATAATCCATTACCCAGCCAACTATTCACCACATAAATCACTTTTATGAATGCAACTATTTGATTAAACAGATAAGAGGATGAGAGACTGAATCTCCACATTGATGCAGTAAGGACACGCATGTCAGTTTATATCGAGACGCACAGAAGCCAATTAAGACCCATCAAAGCCAGTGACTGGGAACTCTTTCAACGATTACTCTCCGAACAAGAGGTTATTGCGCTCTGTTTCGATCGTCCCAGCGAAACAGAAATAAGAGAAAAATTTGCTTCGCGATTATTACCATGGACCCCAAATTGCCAGCATTGGCTTTGCCTTGTAATACTCGATAAGCAATCTGAACAACCCATCGGCATCACTGGCTTTGCTATTGAAAACGGTAAGGCAGAGGTAGGTTACTTACTTTTGCCGGAATTTCATGGCCAACAGTTTGGAACAGAAACTCTTCAAGCGCTTCTATACTGGGCAACCTCGACACATAACATCAACCACTTTTCCGCGACGGTCACTGAAGGCAATATTGCGTCAGAACGTGTCCTGATAAAATGTGGTTTCGAACTCATTGAGGTCATTCCAGACGCATACCAAATTGGTGGCAAACCCTACGCCGATAAAATCTACTCACTACATAAATAAGGACGTATTTTGAATAAAGTAGTCATCATTACCGGCGCAAGCCGAGGTATTGGAGCCGCAGCGGCGAAAAAGCTGGCCGAGCAAGGCTATCGCGTTTGCGTTAATTACCGCACTCAGCAAGAGGCCGCCGACCAAGTTGTGGCAGAAATACAAGCAAACGGTGGCAAAGCGATTGCCATCGCCGCAGACGTAGCCGATGAGAAGCAAGTGCTCTCCTTGTTTGATGAAACAGAGCGTGAATTTGGTGCAGTGACGCACTTGGTCAACAACGTTGGCATCCTATTTACTCAATCGCCTTTGTCAGAAATTAGCTTGGAACGCTTTCAGAAAGTAATGAACACCAATGTGAATAGCTGTTTTCTCTGCTGTCGAGAAGCGGCGAGGCGATTCAGTGCAGGCGGTGCAATTGTGAATGTCTCCTCTGGAGCGTCGCGCTCAGGCGCGCCATTTGAGTATGTCGATTACGCCACATCAAAAGGCGCGATGGATACCTTAACTAAAGGGCTCTCGCTAGAGTTGGCAGAGCGCAATATTCGCGTCAATGGCGTTCGACCTGGTTTCATTTACACTGATATGCATGCCGACGGCGGAGAACCAAACCGAGTAGATAGACTCAGCCCTCAAATTCCTCTTAAACGCGGTGGCACGGTAGAAGAAGTGGCAAATGCGATCGCTTGGCTATTAAGTGACGAAGCCTCTTATGTCACAGGATCATTTATCGATATTGCAGGGGGCAGATAGAATGCAAGTCCATATCCGACAAGCGATTCCCGATGATTTAGACGGAATTTTTCAGCTTAATTTTCAAATTAATTCACTGCATTTTGCGAATGCGCCAGAAGCCTTTGTTGCGCCTTCAGAAGCTGACCGCGAATTTCTTGCACAAGCACTAGAGAACAAAGAGCGACTCTTTTTGATTGCCGAACGCGAACAGCAAATTCTCGGCTTCTTAACCGCGATGATCACCCAAAACGACACCATCAGTTTTCTGATCAAAGACCCAATTTGTCGCGTGGGAACAATTGTTGTCGATGAAGCGCAAAAGCAGCAAGGAATCGGCCGCCAACTGCTCCAAGCCTGTGAGCAATGGGCGCGCGATGCCAATGCCACACAAATTCGATTGGAAGTGATGGAATTCAATCAGCCAGCACAGCGCTTTTACGATAATCAAGGTTTTAAAACTAACTCACGCATTATGCTGAAACATTTGTAACGATAACGACAATTAAGCGCTTTTCACGACTAAACCCACCTAAATCGCATTTATCAATGCAATTTACCCCCCTGATTTTAGAAAAAGACGATATGATGTGCGGATAAGGAGATTCGAACATGATTTATCTTTTCGATTGGGGGAACACCTTGATGGTAGATTTCCCTCACGCACAAGGAAAAATGTGCGATTGGGAACACGTAGAAGCAGTTCCTCAAGCCAGAGAAACACTGGCAATACTTTCCCAAAATCATCCCATCTACATTGCGACCAGTGCATCTGATTCCAACATGGAAGAGGTTCAGCGTGCATTTGTTCGCGTCGACTTAGACCAATACTTAAATGGCTATTTTTGTTTTGCCAACCTCGGCATCGCTAAAAACCAACCTGAGTTTTATCTCGCCATCGCAAAACAGTTAGGGGTTAACGTGAGTGGAATAACCATGGTTGGCGATTTACCTCACAAAGATATTTACCCTGCGATGAAAGCGGGCGTAAACACAATTTGGTTTAACCCAACGGGCGCTGATGCACCAGCCGAAGCCATTCCTAACCAAATTCGTTGTTTATCTGAGCTTATCCCCTAACCGTTACTAACCTGCACTAATCAAGGAAGATGAATGCAAATCAGATCCATCAAGGTGAGCGATATCGCGCGCTTCACCGCGCTGTGGAATCGAGTGTACTCCGAAGGGGAATTTTTGATTTCTCCGGCACCCGATAACGCAACGCTTCGCAGAATCCTGCAACGTGTGGAAAACGAGTCCATCCCTCAGTTTGTCGCGTTTGACCGCCAAAAACTTATCGGTAGTGTTGAAATCTACCCAGCTGAGATGTGCGGTTACGAAAGAGGGCAACGCCTTCGCGTCGGTATTCTTGGTATTCACATCGACAAAAACTACCGAGGCAAAGGATTGGGGCGGAAACTATTGGCAGTCGCGATCGCACGTGGTTGGGAATTTGGTTACGACCAAATCGCACTCTACGTATACACAACCAACACACCAGCGATTGCTTTGTATGAACGGTTTGGATTTGAACATCAGGGGGAACTTGGGGAAGTGACCTTGCCAAATGGTAAAGTCTTGATGAGTCAAAAAATGGTATTGTATAAAGCGCAAAGCCGTTCGAAAAAACCCGATTTGTAGAGTCACGATAACCGTTGTTCGCAACACTTATTCGGGGTTAACACCCTTGCGTCACATGCCCTCGAACAATTGAATCGTTAGAGGCTTGATTCACGTAATAGAAATAGCATGCTTCTTCTGCCAGTGTGTAACCTTGCGGCCAAATGTACACAACGCGATCAACACCCGATTTATCTAAGAACTGATAATCACGAATAGCGACAAAATGAGCACTGTTTGGGTGCTGCAGACCGATGATGCAAAAATCACTGCCTTTGCACGGCACGTCAATTTTCGAATAACCTCTGGCTGGTAGATCGATTTCTAACAAAGCTCGAATACTATCGGCACTCGCTTCTGGCATGCCTTTGCGTGTTTTGACATGTCGGTCAATGTAGTGAACGTGCTCTTGGGCGTAAGCGTTATCAATCACTGATTGAGCATGAAAGAATTTGAGAGCCGTACCCAAAGAAGACTGAGAACTGTGCAGCATCGCAGCGTATGCTTGGCGATGAATATCGAGTAGTACTGGTAAAGCAGCTAATGCGATGAAAGCCAAAGTGGTAAGCACTATGGTGATTTCCATCAGCGTAAATCCCTTTGATTTCACGTTTCTTATCTCAACTAGCCCAAGACAATAGCCCCACATCCATGTGAGACCGAGCCAATATATCGCCAATTTTTTACGATTAAAGGCCCAAAGGGTAAGAAGAGACAAACACCACGCAAACTTGAGAACAGCACCCAAAGAGCAGTGTAACAAAACGACGCTATGTGTCAGATATTAGACGGTTTTTACTCTCTAGTTACTGAGTAAAGGCACATTATTTCGCACCAGACCACGACGAACATTCGTGCACATTTTGCCAAAACGACGAATCTCATCGAACTGCGGAACAATGCCGCGCTCCATGGCTGACTCCCAATAAGTGACTTCTGAATCGACCATTTCCAACAATTTCTTCGGACAGCCAATGCACTGCCCTTCTGGTCCACATACAAACGTTTCTGGTTCATAAATTGGTAGTTCCGCTTTTACTTGCTCTATGATGCTACGCATGGCGGTCATTCGATCTGGCTTTACCTTCATCATTCTGCTCCACGGATTAAGATGAAGCAGATTGTACCCACTGATACGCAAATGTCCCTACCCAATTTAGGTATATTCTGTTTGAATCGATTTCTTTATCGTCAGATCCGGCTTTTTAACCACCAAATACACCGCCGTAGCTGCCAGTACGAAACCAGAAATCCCCATCCAATCAAATGACTCTCCAAACGCGAGCCAAGCCTGAATCGCCGTCGTTGGCGGCACCAGGTAGAATACAGAAGCTACGCTCGATGCAGCACCGTTCTTAACCATGTACAGCAGCAGTAGAATAGCTACACAAGAGAGCACGACGACCAACCACAACACAGTCAAAATAAACTCCAGTTCCCACTGCACTTGCATGGTTTCAAACTGCATCGCAACGGGCAGAAACATGACGAGCGCGGCCAAATATTGCACCGTCGCACCACCCACCATATCCACTTGTTGGCAATGTTTTTTCTGATACAGCGTCCCTAGCGTGATACCAACCAAAGCCAATAAACACAAACCAATGGCCAACACTTTATGCTGCTCGGATTGCCACTCCATTTTGCCCATCAACACCATAGCGATACCGACAAAACCAAGAGCCAAACCCAACCATTGCGAGGGTTTAAATTCCTCACGAACAAACGCCACCAGCAAAGCCGCGGTTAAAATCGGTTGAATACCCACCAGCAACGAACTCAACCCAGCAGGCATACCCAAAGCGATAGCGAAATAAGTACCGCCCAGATAGAAACCGTGGATCAATGCACCAACCACACAGCTGTGCCAAAAATCTTTTCCTGTCGGCAACCTTCTACGCAATACCGCCACAAGAACCAAAAACAATAAGACATTGAATGCCATACGGATAGAAAGTAGTGTCGCTGGCTCGGCATATTGCAAACCAAAACGCGCACCAACGAATCCAGAAGCCCAAAGGATGACAAATACAAAAGGGATGGCTCGGATTAACATGATCGCCTCACTCACGCTTGTTTTATGTTTTGAGATACTGCTAATGTAATTAGGTACAGTGTTTTCAAAAAGTGACAGATGGAAGTGTTTTTATGGGTACAGATTTATTGGGAAGCGGTGAAGGGAATAAGTACCTCGTGGTGGAAAAACACCTCAAACAAGCCATCAGTGGTGGCGTTTATCAGGCGGATGATCGACTGCCCTCCATTCGCTCGTTGAGCCAAGAATTAAACGTCAGTAAAAATACCGTGATTCGTGCGTATCAAGAGCTGGAAGCACAAAACTTGGTGTACTCGGTTCCCAAATCGGGTTATCGAGTTAAAGTCGCTTTGCCGACCTCTCGCTCAATTCCGGATCCGACTCGCGTGGATTTGCTCTCGATCTGCAAAGAAATCCTTACTTATCCTGAATACCAAGAGCGTTTGCCTACCGGTTCTGCCCACCCAAACATTGACTCTCCCGCGATCAAAAGCTTGTACGCCGAGATCGGCCGTCACAGCCGCCAGCAAACGCATGTACCGAGCCATTACCAGTTGCCACCCGGTGATCACCTCTTAATTAAACAACTGGCGAAAATCACGCAAGATTTGGGCACACCAGCCAAATTGGATGAAATCATGGTGACGCACGGCGCGCAACAAGCAATAAGCCTAGCGCTGCGCGCAACGACACAAAAAGGCGATATCGTCGCGGTGGAGTCTCCTTGTTATTTTGGAAACTTATTGATGCTCGAATCACTCGGCCTCAAAGTGGTGGAAATCCCGAGTTGCCCACGAGACGGTATGTGCCCCGAAGCCTTAGCAAAAGCAATGGCGACATGGGACATAAAAGCGATCATCGTAACACCAAACTTCACCAACCCTACTGGTGCCATGATGCCGTTAGAAAAGCGCCAGCAATTGCTATTGGCGTCCGGCAATGTTCCTATTATCGAAGACGATGTGTTTGGCGGGTTAAGTTATGATAAGCCGTTGCCAAGCTTGAGATTGCTCGATGACAAGCAACGCGTAATTTACGTAAATTCGTTATCCAAAACGCTCGATTCGCGTTTGAGAATTGGTTGGATGTTGGCGGGGCGATATCGAGATCAAATTGAGCAATATCTACTGTGTGAGAACATGGGCAGTTTGAACCTGATGCAATCCGCCGTGGCAACGTTTCTAACGTCAGGCAAGTATCGAACGCATACTGCGCGAATGGGTCGGGTTTATCAAAACAACATGCGACGATTTATCCAGATGCTTCATCAATACTTGGATGAATACGAACCTCTAAAAAATCGATACCAGATCAACGCCGTACAAGGCTCGTTCTTACTTTGGTTGCGACTGCCCGAAGACACGGACAGCTATGCGTTGTATCAAGCATGCAATAAGCACAGAATCAGCCTACTTCCCGGCACCGTATTTGGCACTCAAGGGCAATATCGGCATTGCGTACGCCTCAGCGTGGCAAACTTTGGTCATGAAACCGATTGGAGTCAAGCGATGCAAACACTGGCAAAATTGATAGCAAAGCATGCCTGTTAACTCGCTCTTGCTAAATGAACTTATGCCTACACACGCAAACACGTAACAACAAAAAACTCCACGCAAAGGTGGAGTTTTTCATATCGTCATCGCCTTCAGTGCGACTTAATTTGCCACATTCTCGCGACGTTTTCGGCTAAGTTAGCAACGTTGACGTCGGCCTCTTTCATGGCCTCAGGTAAGCTCATCGCCCTTGGTACACAAGCAAACACCGCATCAATGCCGCACTCATAAACCGCCTGATAGTTGTCGCCCACACAGCCTGCTAATGCAATGACTGGTAAATTACACTGCTTGGCGACCTGAGCAACGCCCATCGGCGTTTTGCCATGTGCGGTTTGATGATCGATTC
The DNA here is from genome assembly GCF_033339635.1 of Vibrio sp. 2092. Taxonomy (NCBI): domain Bacteria; kingdom Pseudomonadati; phylum Pseudomonadota; class Gammaproteobacteria; order Vibrionales; family Vibrionaceae; genus Vibrio; species Vibrio sp. 2092. Next base: position 22,452 of record NZ_JAWOUY010000019.1, read on the forward strand.
GACCCTCGCCTGTAAATACGATATCCGCATCCGCAACATGCTGAGCAAGTTTGACCGTTTCAAGCACAATCTCAATTCCCGGTTGCAAACGTGCTGGCGTGTACCCGAGCAAGGCCGCGCCCATACCACCAGCAGCACCCGCCCCTTCACGAGTCAGTACATGCATACCCGTCGCTTGTTCCGTCAACTCGCCAAACTTGCGCAATGCGTTATCGAGCAGAGTAACGTCTGATACGGTCGCTCCCTTTTGCGGGCCAAAGATAGCCGACGCGCCTTTGTCACCACAGAGTGGGTTATCAACATCGCACGCTACCAACACTTCGCAAGTTGCTAAACGAGGGTCAAGACCAGAAATATCGATGGACGCAAGCGCCGCTAACCCGCCTCCATTTGGGGTAATTGCATGACCAGATTCATCAAGAAACGCCACCCCCAACGCGGTCAACATGCCCACGCCACCATCATTGGTAGCGCTGCCGCCCAAACCAATGATTAAGCGTTGAATACCTCTATCTAGCGCGTGTTTGATCAGCTGTCCAGTACCAATGCTACTGGTCAGTTTTGGGTCGCGAGCATCACTCGGCACAAGGTGCAGACCACTGGCCTCCGCCATTTCAATAACCGCGGTTTCGCCGTCGCCGAGAATGCCATAAAACGCTTCAACATCATTCCCTAATGGCGCGGTCACTGTTGTGAAGACTTGTTCGCCTTGAGTTGCATCTATCAAAGATTGAACCGTGCCTTCGCCACCGTCTGCGACCGGAACCGTAACAAACTCAGCATCATGCCATACGCGAGCAAGACCTGTTTTGATCGCCTCGCTCACTTGTTTGGCGGTTAAGCTTTCTTTAAATGAATCAGGTGCAATTACCACTTTCATACGTATTTCCAGAGACTTATAAGAGAACGAGGCTCAAAATGTACACCAATGCCATTGCCGTGACACCTTGAACGAGCGTAGCCATGGTTTGCGCGCGGTACGCTAAGCCCACCGACATGCGGCTAAACTGCGAAACTACCCAGAAGAAACTGTCGTTTGCATGAGAAACCGTCATCGCACCAGCACCGATCGCCATCACCGTTAATACGCGGCCCATTTCTGAATCGAGCCCCAATTGCGTAAGCATAGGCGCAACCAAAGCCGATGTGGTCACCAATGCAACCGTTGATGAACCTTGCGCCGACTTTAGCGCAGCCGCAACGATAAATGGCATGAAAATACCCACGCCCAGCGCCGATAGCGTCGTACCTAAGTATTCACCTAGCGGCGTGGCTTTTAATACCGCGCCAAATGCGCCACCAGCACCAGTAATCAAAAGAATAGGCGCAGCAGCCGTAATACCTTGGCTGATTCGCTCGCCAAATTCTTCAATCTTGTTGTCTGATTTGAGTAGGCGAACAGAAAGGAACAGGCCAATCACCAATGCCGTTAGTGGCTGCCCTAAGAAAGTCAGAACATCAAACACAAAACCTTCGCCCAGCGGTAGGCTTGGGAATTTCGCGATAGAGCCAAAACAGATCAATAAGATAGGAACAAAAATAGGAGCGAATGCTTGGCTCGCCGTTGGCAATTTGCCGTAAGACGCTTTGAGTGCTTGCCAGTCTTGCTGAATTTCTTCTGCGGCTTCAATGCCATCTGGTTCAACATGTTGGAATCGGTTCGCCCACAACATCCCCGCTAACGCCGCAACCGCTGCAACAAACACACCCACACCAATCACTAAACCAAGGTTAGATTCCAGGCCTAAGTTACCCGCAGCGGCAATCGGGCCAGGAGTTGGCGGCACAAACGTGTGCGTTGCGTATAGGCCAGTTGCCAACGCCACACTCATCGCAACGCTTGAGGTTTTTAAACGCTTAGCGAGTGATTCTTTGAGCGAGTTCAGAATGACAAAGCCTGAATCACAAAATACTGGAACAGAAACGATGTAACCGATGATGCTCATGGTCAATGTTGGGAAACGCTCACCCAACACTTTGATGACCGTATCGGCCATGGTGATCGCCGCACCACTTTTTTCCAAAATAACACCAATGATGGTACCCAAAACGATAACCAAACCAATGTAACCAAGGATGCCGCCAAAGCCAGAAGCAATGGTTTTGGCAATGCTATCTGCCGGTAAGCCGTAAGCAAATGCCGCAAGGAACGCCGCGATGATCAGCGCTAAAAAGGGATGTAATTTGAGTTTGGTGGTCGTGAGCACAATAAATGCGATCACCCCAAGCAGGATTAATATAAGGTTCATGATAACTCCATTTATTCTTATTTTGCTGAGCGAGTCCGTGTTGGCTCACTCAACATGTAGGGACGCATGAATTATTAATCGTTTGCTTTCGAATTCCTTTAGGCGGAGTGACAAATGATGTGGTCAAAAAATAACGCGTATTGTGCAAATGCACAACATCACGACATTTTTGAGAGCCGAGTCGCAATATAAAGCTCCGCTAACCCCACAAAATTGGTAGTTGGTAGCCCTGTTATCTCGGTGATTTTCTCTAACCGATAGCGCAGAGTGTTCCGGTGAATAAACAGCATTTTAGAGCATTCTGTTACATTGCCATTGCATTCAAACAGTGCATCTAGGGTTTTCAATAATTGCCCAGATTTGTCTTTCTCTTTCAACCGTTTCACACCATCAATAATTTGTTCACCTTGCCAAATATCCGCCAACGGCGCTAACAAAACAGGCAAACGAAGTTCATCGAACAGGTACTTACGTTTCTCTGGGTAGAACTGCTTGCCAATGGCTAATACCTGCTTCGCGCTTTGGTATGACAACGCGACATCTTTAGGCTCATTAAACAGCTGCCCTAGCGCAATGTGAAACGTATGCGAATCGTGATCGCTTAAACGCGACATCAACTTATCAATGCGCTCACTTTCAACTTGGCTATCCCACTGCTTGGCGGAATGACACGGTTTCAACACCACAATTTCATTCACCGAGACAATCGCAACTAGGTTGTTACGCTCTGGGTATTCAAGCAGTTCAACAATATTGCGCACACTCTTCATGCTTTTTGAGGCCGACGGCGTCGAGACTTCAATCACCGTTGCCACCCGTGGTTGAGTCACATCGATAGAAAGACGCATCGCCCAATCTTTCAGCTCTTCATCGGTCAATTTGCCATTGATCCAAGCCAGAATAAACTCTTCGCGATGACGTCTGTCCCACTGAAATTTTTCCACCAGTGCAGCTTGCTCGATTGTCAATTCAGCGGTCATTTTGACCAGTTTGGCGAAATCTCGGATTTTCTCTGGCTCGCCTGTCACACCAACAATACCGACCACGTCACCATGCAATTTCAACAGCATATTGATTCCGGGTTTGACACCCTGCAACGTCAAACATTGCTGCTCATTCAGCTCTAGTGAATCGCCATGATTCAACGCCAATACCGCGCCATCATGCACTAGCCCAACGCGTTTGGGATCGCCACTGCCAATAATGATGCCTGCTGAGTTCATCACATTCACATTGTGACCAATGATGGACATGGTTCGATCAACAATTTGTTGTGCTAAAGCGTGGTCGAGAATCACCATTTCGAGTTTCCAAATTGACCGTTTAATCACTCAATAAATCACAAATGGCAAACTATCGCGATGCTGCGGTTCTAAATAACGGAAGCAGCTCAAAGCATTATCCAATTAACCATGTTTAAAAAGTGGATTAAACCTTAATTTTTAGCAGCGGGTTATATACTTAGAACAAAGGTTACCAATGCATTCTTCACTGTGCATTGATGCCACTCGTCTACCTACAGAGGAGAGATCAACATGGAGTTACGGAATAAATCGGGTGAAGTCGCAAAAATTGCAGATAACCTCACTTTGAAGGAAATCACAGAAATGGGCTACACCGTAGATTTATGCGATGAAGCATTTGCCCCTGGAGAGCATTGGAAAGCGGAAGGTAAAACGCAAGGTATGGGCGAGTATCCAGAGGAGTAAACGTCCTGACTAACCAGCGCACAAAGCGCTCCACAAACAGAAAAGCCGAGCGACTTAACGCTCGGTTTTTTTACTTTTGAACTTCTTGAATAAACAAGCTCATCTCTTCAAGATAATTGCCGTTTGAGCATCCCCAGTCGGTGACCTCAATCAACTCTGTAACTAACTGTCCAGACTCATCATCTTGCACTCTCTGCACAAACGCTTCAAAACGTTCCAGTTGTGCCTGACTCTTAACGCCATGCACGGCATATTCTACAAGCAAGCCGTTGTACGTCTGCCAGCGCTGATCGCCCGCAACATCATTGCTTAAAATCACAGAACACTTTTGTTGAATGCTTTCAACCGCATCATTTCTTGGTGGCGCGACTGTGGAACATCCAACTAAAATCGTACCTACCGCCAATAACGTAACTTTTGTCTTATTTATCATATCGTTTCCAACTGTATCGCCACGATATGGAAATCTTATTACACCTGATAAGGATCATCGATAGCGCACCGCAGATTAATTACTTAATAAACTGTAAACTCCATACCAGTCTTAACACTGCAAGCTCAGAACTCCTATTAACCCACCCAAATGTAAACAAATAGTAAAATCACCTTTACGCGATGCAAAATCGACAAATGAGATTAGCGTTCCTTTCTCGCGACCAAGCGTGCAATAATCAACTGTCTACATAACGAAACCATTTGAAGGATCAAAATGACCGCAACGGATTATCTCAACGACCTCAATCAACGTTACCTTGCGATTCACCGCACCAAAGAAGATTTCTTTTGGGAAACTTACATGGGGATCAGCGATGACCATGATGGCTCGACGCAAGCACAAACGGCATGGACAAGCTTTTTAAGCAACGCCGAGCAAATTACTGCCATCAAACAACAGCTTGAAGCCGCGGACTCAATTACCGACCCACAAGAGAAACAACAAACCATTACGGGTCTATCTGGTTGGCTGGCGATGTTTGAATCTCACGCTATCGAGGGCGAAAAAGCACAAGCGTTGAAAAATCAGCTCATTGCCTTTGAAGCTGAGCTCTTCGAGAAAAAACAGAACCACGTACAAACATTTACCGATGAGAACGGCGAGCAAGTAGAAGGTTCACTGCCCGTATTAAGCTCAACCATTCGCACCAGCAATCATGAAGAAGTTCGCCAATCGGCTCATCAAGCGTTGCTGAACCTTGAACAATGGCTACTGCAAAACGGTTTTATAGAGCTGATCAAACTGCGCAACCAGTTCGCTCGCTCACTGGGTTATGCGACTTTCTTTGATTACTCCGTGCAAAAAACGGAAAAGATGAGCTCTGAACAGCTATTCGAAATTTTGGAAGATTTCGAACAACGCACGCGAGATGCGCATCTAAACAGCTTAGAAAACTTGGCGAAAGAGAAAGGCGCAAGCGCACTAGCAAGCTACAACTTTGTTTACTCATTCGCGGGTGACGTTATGCGTGACCTTGACCCATATGTGCCGTTCTCAAAATCTCTGAGACGCTGGGTAGAATCATTTGGTCGCCTAAATATTGATTACTCTGGCGCGACGCTAACGCTGGATTTACTAGATCGCAAAGGTAAGTACCCGAATGGGTTCTGCCACGGCCCTATCCCTTCTTTCTATAACCAAGGCGAATGGGTCGCAGCGCAGGTGAACTTCACCAGTAATGCCAAACCAGACCAAGTGGGCAGCGGCTACGATGGCATTAACACGCTGTTCCACGAAGGTGGCCACGCAGCACACTTTGCGAACGTAAAAATGAACGCACCTTGTTTCTCGCAGGAGTTTGCGCCGACGTCAATGGCTTATGCTGAAACTCAGTCGATGTTCTGTGACAGCCTGTTAACCGATGCCGATTGGCTAAAACAATACGCACTGGATGATGAAGGGAATCCGGTTCCTGATGAGATCATTCAAGCGATGATCAACAGTCGTCAGCCATTCAAAGCTTATGAAGAACGTAGCATCTTGGTTGTGCCGTACTTTGAACGCGCGTTATATCAACTGAGCGATGACGAGTTAACGCCAGAACGCATCACTAAGCTGGCTCGCGACTGTGAAAAACAGATCCTTGGTTTGGAATGCAGCCCTCGCCCACTGATGGCGATTCCACATTTGCTATCCGACGAAGCAGCTTGTGCGTATCAAGGTTATCTACTCGCGCACATGGCGGTGTATCAGACCCGAGCATACTTCCTTGAGAAGTTTGGTTACCTGACGGATAACCCAGAAATTGGCCCACTGCTGGCAAAACACTACTGGCACGCAGGCAATCACTTGTCGCACAACGAAACCATTGTCAGCCTGACTGGCGAAGGCTTCAATGCCAAATACCTTGCAGACGTGTGTAACCTGTCGCCAGAACAGGCATGGGAAGTGCAGCAGAAGAAAATCGACTCACTTGCGACGCGAGAGCGAGCATCAGTCGCTTCACTGAACGCCGCGATTAAAGTCGTCGACGGCAGTAAAGAGCTGGCAAGCAACGCCATCTCTGACGAACAAATGTGTGACGATTTTGAACATTACATCATAGAGACTTACGGTCGATAACACGCAGAAAGCCAGGAGCTCGCCTTCTGGCTTTTTATTCTTTAGCTAATGCAATAGGAAGGAAGATCCATGTACCAAGAAGTCATCAAATTTTGGTTCGAGGAGCTATCGCCCAAAAATTGGTTTGAAAACAACCCAGAACTGGACAAGCGTATTACATCGCGATTTGCCTCGGTATTAGAACAAGCGGCTCGTTGTGAACTGTTTAATTGGCGTGACAGCGCACAAGGACGATTGGCCGAAATCATCGTCCTCGACCAGTTTTCACGTAATGTGTATCGCAACACCCCAAAAGCGTTTGCACAAGACCCACTCGCATTAGCATTGGCTCAAGAGGCAATTCGGTTAGGTCACGACAAAGAATTAGCGCCCGAGCAGCTAAGCTTTTTGTACATGCCGTTTATGCACAGCGAATCTCGCCTCATTCATGTCCAAGCTGAAAAATTGTTTCGCGCATCAGGGCTTGAAAATAACTACGATTTTGAGCTAAAACACAAAGCCATCATCGACCAGTTTGGGCGCTATCCTCATCGCAATGCGATACTGGGAAGAAAGAGCACTCCCGAAGAGTTAGCGTTTTTGCAACAACCAGGGTCAAGTTTCTAAATAACAATGAATAATGAGTTAACCATGAGAGACCACGCAGTATGCTGGCCATGCTTGCTAAAACTAGACGGCGACGATGAGCTGATCTACACGCATTCCCAGTCCGACTTAGACTCTGAATGCGAAGCCCTCATTTTTGGGCAAGATGATTACGTTATCGACTCAAATGGCAACACGTTTGAATTGAAAAACAATGGTTCGAACACCACTCTTTTACATCCAAAAGAACGAACGCTGTCCGTAGAAGAGGTTACGTCATTAATCCAATCGCATGAATTCAGCCTCGCGCAACGGTGCATTATCAAGATTCATTTCACCTCGGTGAGGCAAGCTGTTGAGGCCTTAGCTCACTAAATCAATCCCAATACGCACATCATTAAATAAAATTATCATTTTTATAATTTATGATAATTTCATGTAATCAATATCACACCATATACTCTCCCACATCGAAACAAGACAACGTTCAAACACACATGTTGGGAGCAAACAAATGAAAATGAATCATGTCGGTATTATGGTCGGAGATATGGACAAAGCGGTTGAGTTTTACACGCAAGCGCTAGGTCTAAAAGTCGTTATGGGCAACACGAAAGTGATTGAAGAACGCGAAACGGCAATTGGCAGAATGTGTATTGCGGTCTTTGGGGAAGGCTTTAAAGGCTTCAACATTGCGCACCTTGTGACAAGTGATGGCATCGGCCTTGAATTATTCGAAATGAAAGAGCGTCAAGAGCGCCATGAAGTGGATTTTTCTCGCATCGGTATCTTCCATTTCTGTTTGCAGACAGACGATTTTGAAGGTGCTATCAAACGCACCGAAGCACTAGGTGGCAAAGTGCGCATGGACATCATGCGTTACCACCCAGAAGACGATAATAAGCCTGCGAAAATGGTTTACCTAGAAGACCCATTCGGCAACCTATTCGAGCTTTACTCACATTCATACGAAGAAACTTACGCTTCTGATTACGAGTAATAGCCCCATCCATATTCCAAAAGGCTAGCAATACGCTAGCCTTTTTTGTTTGCTTTGAGTTGCAGTGTTTCTGCACTCGCTCTAGCAAAAAAACATCTGGAATTTGATCATTTCTCTCACCACTTTTAAGGTCACTTTATACTTACCTCAACACAATGCAAAAAGGAGTGAAGCATGCCCACCAAAAATCCAATCGCCATCAAAGCGCTTGATCATGTTGTTTTAAGGACCTGTAACCTCGATGCTATGTTGCATTTCTATCGAGACATTTTGGGCTGCCCTGTCGAACGCGAAGTAACGGAACTTGGTTTAACTCAACTTAGGGCAGGTAACGCATTGATTGATGTAGTGACGGTAGACAGCGAATTGGGTCAACTCGGCGGAAAGCCACCAGTTCAAAATGGTCGTAATATTGATCATTTTTGCCTGCAATTGGCGCCTTTTTCCGAGGATGAATTACTGGAATATCTGCGTTCGAACGGCATTGAAACCGAAGAGTTTGCGAAACGCTACGGCGCACAAGGATTCGGTCGCTCACTCTATATTCATGATCCGGAAGGAAATGTCGTCGAGTTAAAACCTCAAGTGATTGATGAGTAAGCGAGTAAAAAATCCTTGTTATATTCTGAAAATAACAAGGTTAATTTCCAAAATAATTATTGAATTAAGATCATATTATTAAGTAAAAATTCTAGCTGGCTCACCTGTTTCTTTTTCTCGCCACCATTGTTTATTTATATGTTCTTGATGAACGTAAAAACTCTCCCCCGGCATTGGCGTCAGCAGCGTTATATGTTCTTTTTGACAATGGGCAAGCAAATCTAAAATCGGTTCGTCCCAGCGGTGAGTAAATAGCTCGTATGTAGCCCAATGTACTGGCAACAGTTTTTTCGCATTTAAATCGTGAAACGCTTGCACGGTATGATGAGCCTGCATGTGCCCCCAGTTTTCGACCGGATAACCTTGGCCTTTCACATCGGCAGCCACTTCCAAACAGGCAATGTCGATTGGTCCACATCGCTGTGCGATCTCGGAAAAGTGCGAATCGTAAGCTGAATCGCCACTAAAATAGAGCGTCTCTTCTTTGCCTTTGATGACCCAAGAAGCCCACAGGGTCGCGTTTTTATCGAAATAAGTACGACCCGAATTATGGTTAGCAGGCGTACAAATCAGTTCGATTCCAGCATAGTGCACGCTATCCCACCAATCGAATTCCACGATGTTGTCTGCGCAAACGCCCCACTTTATCAGATGCTTGCCAACCCCTAAGGGTACATAAAACGTCACGGGTTTATCGGCGTAGAAACGTATGGTCGATGCTTCTAAATGGTCGTAATGATCGTGCGAAATCACGATAATTTCAGGAATCGGCAAACAATCTCTGGCATGGGTATTGGGAATATTGCGTTCAAACCACGCTTTTGCGATGAACGGAGAAGCGTAATCAAAGACCGGATCGGTCAGAATTCGAATGCCATCGACCTCCACCAGCATGGTGGAATGGCCCAGCCAAGTAAGGCGCATCGATTCACTTCGCTGCGCAAACTGCGTGGGTTGAATTGGGGAATGTGGCAGATATTCGTTAGGACTCAACGGCGTTCTACCACCAAGATAACTCCAACACACCTGCCAGAATGATTGCGGACTAGGCACATTTGGCATCTCGTTTTTAACGCGGCCGTTTTCAAATTGAGGCGAGTGGTGAACACGGTGCGCCAACTGCGCATGGTAGGTTTGAGGCGGAATCAGTGAACTTGGCTTTTGTGTCTTTTGTTCACTCGTTAGGTATGTGCGCTTAAGTATCGTCTCAGACATATCGTTATTTTGTCTCGCTTGTGAACGCTCAACAGTAGGTTTATTAAAACGTGCGTGTATGTCTATTTCGTGACCAAAATGAGGTGTAAGATGAAGATTCAGTTTCAATCAAACGTCTTCTATTTAAGGATACGGTTCTCAAACCTTCCGAATACTGCGTCGGTTTGAAAGGAGAAAACTATGGTGACTTGCAGCCAATACGATTTTATTGAAATCGCCTGTATGTTTAAGCTCCCTATCGAGATCACGCTAAAAAATGGTGAAACTCATCAGGGCAACGCGTTCGACACAGGCTACGACATGCAGCGACAAGAGTGCTTGTTTTTAGATATGGATGGTGAGCACACCGCTTTCCCGACTGAACAATTAGTCGCAATGCGCGCGCTCAAAGCCAATCCGCATTTTGATGAAGTGACGTTTGAGTAAACGTCCTTCTTTCACTGACACCGTCCAATAAAAAACGCCTCTCAAGCTGACACAACTTGAGAGGCGTTCTCTTACACGGTTCACCTGAACTTGTTGTTATTCACGCGACTGGATGAAAACCAACATCGGCATCATGATCACGAACATCACTCCCACAAGCTGGAAGGTGTGCACAAACGCGACCATTTGCGATTGCTGCTGCAACATCTGTTGGTATTGGTCTAACGCAACCGGGTCGGTAATGGAAAGCCCCTGATTGGCCGCCCAGTCATGCAAGTTAGGATTATATGGATTAATACCCTCTCCCAGCGCATGCCATTGCTGCTGACTATCACGATATTGGAACGTGGTGGCGATAGAGATACCAAACGAACTACCAATTGTACGGAACAGATTGTAAATACTTGCCGCCGCGACAGATTGCTCTTTCGGAATCGTTAAATACGCCAAGGTGGACAGCGTCGAGAAGGTTAAACCAAGCCCCATGCCCTGAATCATACTCGGCATCACAATCCAAAATGTATCGATCTGCAGTGAGTATTGCGTCATCAAATAACTACCAATCCCGATGCAGCTCAAGCCAAAGACTATTTTGATTCTGGGATCGAATTGCGGATTGAGTTTAATCACCAAAATTAACATCGCCGCTGACGCCAATCCACGCGGTGCCATTAATAAGCCAGTGGTTGAGACCGGATAATCCAGCAAGCTTTCCAACAGCATCGGTTGTTGAGTCGTCAGGCCAAACATCGCCATCGACACCACGGCAATCATCAACGACGAGACCATAAGATTTCGGTCTTTAAGCAGCCATAATGGCGCTATTGGGCTTTTGGTTTTCCAGCTGCGATAAATCCACATCACCGATCCCATGACTGCGAGTAATATCGCGGTCTGGATCATGCGTGAGTTGAGCCAGTCTTCTTCGTTCCCTTTATCCAACACAAACTGCAACGCGCCCACACCTAACGCCATGTAACCAATGATCCACCAATCAAAGTTAGGTTTGGATTTGTTGTCGATGTGGATATAGCGATAAATCAAAGAGGTACAGATCAAACCGAATGGCAAGTTGATGTAAAATATCCAGCGCCAATTGATGTTGTCGGTGATCACGCCACCCACGACTGGGCCCAAAATAGGACCAAGCAAAATACCGATGGAGAAAATCGCCATCGCTTTGCCTTTTTGCTCGTACGGATAAATCTGCACTAACGTCGACTGCGCCAATGGAATCACCGACGCGCCGAAAGCGCCTTGGATAATGCGAAACAGCACCATCTCTTCAAGAGACTGTGCTTGCCCACAAAGCGCACTGGCAATCACAAAACCGATCACAGCAACCAGCATGACTTTGCGTTCACCAAAGCGCGACACCCAGAAACTGGTCATCGGAATGAAGATCGCTTCCGCCATGCTGTAACCCGTCAGCACCCAAGTAATTTGGTCTGCCGTTGCGCCCAACGCGCCCATCATGTGCGATAGCGACACGTTCGCAACGGTCATATCGATTAACACCATGATGGCAGAAAGCATCACGGCGACGGTGGCAATCCCCCGTTTGTCTGCCGTAATTTGATGGCTCATTGCACGCTACTTTGCAAATCAATGGTGACTTCTGAGCTCGCACCCACGCGAAGTTGCGGCGCATCGGCCGGTACTTCTAATGCCAAACGTACAGGGAAACGCTGTTTGATTTTAACCCAGTTACCCGTTGCGTTTTCTGGTGGCATCAAGGAGAACGATGTACCACTCGCAGGCGATAGTTGTTCTACCGTTGCTTTCCACACCACGTCTGGGTACATATCAATCACCACATCCGCATGCATGCCAGGTTTAATATGAGTAAGATCGGTTTCTTTAAAGTTCGCGCGTACCCAATAGCTGTCTTTTAAAATCACAGGGAACAGCGTTTGACCCACGCTAACGACCGAGCCTACGTGCGTATTGATTTCACCGGCAATGCCATCCACTGGTGACGTAATGTCGGTGTAGCTCAAGTTCAGCTCCGCTTGCGCTAACTGTGCTGCAGCTTGTTGAACGACCGCAGCCTCTGCGCCTTCTTCACCACGGTTCGCAATGGCTTTTTCTACCGTCGCGCGCGCTTGCTCTAGGCTCGCTTGGGCATTGGCTAGTTTGTTTTTCGCCGTATCTAAATCTTGGTCTGACGCCAGTTTGCGTTTCACTAGAGAATCCGTACGTTTGTACTCTACTTGCGCTTCTGTCAGGTTAGATCGCGCCGCATCTAAGCCCGCAACAGCTTCAGTTACCTGCTTATCGGCAACGTCATGTTGCTGGACCGCCAATTGGTATGCCGCTTTTGCTTGCTTCACTGCCAACAAATATGGGCGTGAATCTATCTTCAGCAGTAGGTCACCTTTGTTAACAGATTGGAAGTCTTTGACATCCACAGAAACCACTTGGCCTTTTACCTGAGGCGCTACCGACAAAATTTTTGCCCTAACATAGGCATCTTCTGTGCTTGGGTGACTATCTGAATACTGCCAAGACCAATACATCGCACCAAATGCGATAACACAGAGAGTGAAGAAAAGAGTTTTTACCAGCTTAGATCTGGCGGAAGAATGCTTCGCGATGTCGCCGCTCATTTATATTGTCCACTTGTTCAATTATGTGACCAGTGTAGGACTTTTCGATCTTGGAACAATAAAATGATCTGCAAGGTTAAGATCCAGTTTTAAACCTTGAACTATTGCTTGAATCGTGTGCAATCTAATACACACGGAAATGCAGATAAAAAAAGGGGCAGTCCCCGTAACCACCCCCAAAGTCATGCCAATAATTGTAATGCGCGTGTAATGTGTGTAACTACCGCTTTTCTTAGAACTTGTAACCGCCGCTGATCATAAATACCCAAGGGTTAATTTTGACGTCGGTTTTTTGCTTCGCTCCACCTGCTTTGTAAGTTGCTTCTGTTTCAATGTTTGCATACCACGCTGATGCGTTAAGGAACCATTGATCATTGATCATGTAGTCCACACCTACGTTTGCTGCTAAACCAAATGAATCATCTAATTTCAAGTCTGACAAACCAGCGCCTTTACCTGTGCTGTTAAAGCCTTCATCAAAAAAGATTGTGTAGTTGAGACCTGCACCCACGTATGGACGGAACTTACTTTGTGGCTCGCCAAAGTAGTACTGAACCATAAGCGTTGGTGGAAGGTGTTTGGTGTCCGCGATATCACCAAGACCTAACAAGTCTGTTGAAATATCATGGCTGAATGGTGTTGCTGCTAGAAGCTCTAGGCTGATGTTGTCTGTGAACATGTAGCCAAACGTCAAACCAAGCTGCGTATTTGAATCCACTTTCAATTCTTCTTGAGAACCAAGAATCTTATCGCTGCTGTCATTTGGAACGACAGACGCCGCACCAACACGAAGAACGAAGTCACCTTGTTTATGAGCGAAAACACTTGGTGACACGAGTGCAGCAACCACTGCTAGACTGCAGATTGTTTTTTTCATTTTTTATTTCCTTTTGTAGGGCTTCGTTATGTTGTACCCAAAGGTGTGCCTGCTGAATGGCCTTAGATTTCAAGTAAACTCAGCGCCTTGAAGCACACGGGCATCTATATTTTTTTTGAGCTGCGCGCAATCTAGCACATAGAAACCCTACTATTTTGATGGAAATCAATTTGTGAAAAATATAGGTTTTTTGTATAGAGAAACGCCATACCGATCAACAAATTATGCAAATCGGATACAATTCTGTAATGCAAACTGTGCGTGTGAGAAGCCATGCTTACTCAAAAATACGAATCCTCTCGCTAAGGCTCGTAGCCAGCAAAAACTTTTTTCTTCCTCTACGTCTTCTATTTTCAAAAAACAACCCACTTAAAACGCTCGTTTGACCCCTTAAAATCGCGATTTGAGGGGTTTGTAAAACACTGAAATACAAGAAGTTATTTTTCTGGAAAATCAGTCACTTGGAGTGCTAGTCTGCTCGCAGCTAAGGAGAAGACATGTTAAAAACCGATCTCATTTTTGAACGAGAAAACTTTTCTCATCACGATTTTCAGAATGCCACCTTTAAAAACTGCCACTTTTATATGTGCAGTTTCGACCATGCCGATCTGCGCGATGCTAAGTTCATCGACTGTCGCTTTATCGAATCCAAAGCGCTAGAAGGGTGTAGTTTTCGCTTCGCGAACTTAAAAGACGCCAGCTTTACAAACTGTATGTTGGCGATGAGCCTGTTTAACGGCGCAAATTGTATGGGCTTGGAGCTGCGTAAGTGCGATCTCAAAGGGGCAAACTTCCAAGGTGCGAACTTTGCTAATCGCGTCAGTAACACCATGTTTTTCTGTTCTGCTTTTATTACTGGCTGCAACCTCACCTACTGTAACTTCGAGCGAGTGTTACTAGAAAAATGTGACCTCTTTGAAAACCGTTGGAACGGTGCGAACCTCGCAGGGGCAACTCTCAAAGGCTCGGATTTATCTCGCTGCGAATTCTCGCCAGAACAATGGGGAACCTTTAACGTTGAGCAGTGTGATCTGACTCATGTCGAACTAGACGGGCTGGATGTTCGCCGCGTTTCTCTGTTTGGTGTTAAAATTTGTGATTGGCAACAAGAGCAATTGCTTGCGCCTTTTGGACTGATCATTCTCTAAGGAAAGGCCATGAACCTGTTTAAAGACTTACCGAATAACCTCGACGAGGAAGTGTTCGAAGACCTGCTGACCCACAAAAACCTGCGTATAGAACGCATTGTCTCAACGGGGCAAACCTCGCCCGAAAGTGGCTGGTACGATCAAGAAGAACATGAATGGGTCTTGGTTCTTAAAGGAGCTGGAGAGCTGACTTTTGAATCAGGTGTAGTGCAACGACTTGAGGCAGGCGAGCACGTTACGATTCCCGCTCATACCAAACACAAAGTGAGCTGGACTGACCCAACGCAAGAAACCATCTGGTTGGCGGTGTTTTATCAATAAATACAAAACGATCTTAAACCAAAAAATAGGCGCTGAATTTGCTCGATACTACTAAGCCGTCACTGGCACTGTTTGATTTTGATGGCACCATCACCCGAGAGGATATGTTTAGCCTTTTCCTCCACTATTCTGCTTATGGCCTGCGCAAACGAGTAGGAAAGGTCGCTATCATGCCATTTTATGCGCTGTACAAACTCGGAGTGTTACCCGCTCGTGTTATGCGTCCACTCAGCAGTTTTATTGCATTTTCAGGGAAAGAAACGCAGCAAATTGAAGCGATTGGTGCTCAGTTTGCCCATGAAGTGATCCCGCTGTACTTGAGGCCAGAAGCGATGGAAAGGTTGGCGTGGCATCAACACAGAGGCGATACCATTGTGGTAGTGTCGGCATCACTCAATGCGTATCTCAAGCCTTGGTGTGAAGCGAACGGTTACCACTTGTTGTGCAGTGAACTGATCTCAGAACAGCCAAAACTGAGTGGCTTTTACCAACAAGGTGATTGCAGTTTAGAAAGAAAAGTCTCGCGCGTTAGGGCCACGTTTTCGCTCGACGAATTTGCGTCTGTTTATGCCTACGGTGATACACACGAAGACATTCCGATGCTCAAACTGGCAGACTACGCGATGCTCAACTGGAGCGAGTGGAGAGCAAGCGAATAACGATATGTGCTCTGATTTTCAAGACAACCACTCGACCAAAGTGGTCGTTTTAGGCTAAAAAACAAACCCTTCTCACATGAGAAGGGTTTTATTGTTCAGGGCCCGAATAAATGGCTTAACGCCATACACCCCATTGGCCTGTTGTGCCTGGTTCCTCACCAGACGTCCACCACTGGGCAGTCCATTCTTTGCCGTTGTGCGTCACCACATCACCTTGGTTGTATACGGCCGTCTTGTCCCACAAGTTGGTTGGTTCAACTGGTGGCGTTACATCCGCTTTGATCAGTGACAACGCATAACTGAAGTCTGCACTTGGCGCTAATACTTGGTTCGCATTCACGTTGTTACTATCGAACATGTAGTGGCTCATCTCTTGATGCCAAATGCCCACATACCAATCGCCCGTTTGCTGCGCGTTAAATTGATCTGCTATTTCTGCCGCCCAAGTCGCCGTATTGTTCGCACTGATTGGTAGTGAAATATCGACAATTTCATTGCCTGTCGCATTAAACGTACGGAAACGGATGGTGTCACCCGCTTCTACTGGTCCGAAACCTTGCTGAACAAAGTAGCCTAGAGATGTCAGATTATTGCCCGGTTCGGTTGGATCAACAGGGTCAGTCGGTGGCGTCGTGCCTGTTCCGTTTAACGTAATGTCACTACAGTTGTAGAAACCTTCCCCAGCGACATCAATACGCTGCCAACGAGTGTAAAGTACCGCATCGCCCGAACGATCAGCAGGGAAAGTCACCTGAATACGGTAGCGTTTTTCCGCATCAACATACACATCACCTGCGGTGTCGATCAGCTCTAAATCACTCCAAGTAAGAGGTTTTGAATCATCATAAGTTGGCTTGGTGAGATAGAATTCCCAGTACGATGGGTTGTGCGGCGCTTTGCCGTAAAACACCAATTCAATCTGGTTATTTGCATCTGGCGTAACATTGGTGCGCTGCCAGTTTGGAGAAGGAATGTTCAAGCCTTTCTTAGCTGTATCGCCAGCAGAACATAGCTCACCGTCGCGAACCACGGCTTTCACATGCTCCATATCTCGGTAATTTGGTACGTTTGCTGCAATTTCGCTACGCTGCACAAACGGATACGCGCCAGATTCATCAAAAGCCGCTTTACACGCTTGGTTAGGGATCTCGTTGGTCCAAAAGCCACCGTCTAAATAACACGTATTCTGACGAGCGCTTGGAAATTCTACCCAGCCGTGGGCGTTGACGTTAAATGAGCTCAATGCGGCAACAGCGCTTAAGCTCAAAAGAGGAAGTGTTACATGTGATTTCATCGTTCATCCTTAATTTTGCTGACTCGCCGCTCTGAAACACAAGCGGTTTAAGCAAAACTAGCAGGATGGGATTATTTAGAAGGTGAGAATAAATATGGAAATTGTAAGAGTGCCATCTGCTTTCCAGCATTTGTTGTGAACCATTCTCATACTCGACTGACTCGTTCGAGTCACTTCAAATTCGTGTGCCACAAAAACTGTCACTCTCGTTTGGCTAGCGCTCGTCTTTTGGTGTGTCCATCACCACCATGGTTGTGATCGACTTGACGTGTTCGCACTCACCCAACACATCAGCGTGAAACGCTTTATAAGCGGCGAGATCTTGCGTTTCCACACGCAGCAAATATTCGTTCGCGCCAGTGATGTTGTGACATTCCACCACCTCGTTTACAAAACGCACATGCTCTTCGAAACCCAGCTGCGCCTGCTTAGAGTGCGAGGCCAAACCAATCGACACATAAGCGACAAAACCCACGCCAAGTTGCTGATTATCCAGTACTGCTCGGTAGCCTTTGATCACGCCTTTACGCTCTAAATCTTGCACTCGGCGTAAGGTTGCAGATGGAGATAAACCAACGCGTTCCGACAGCTCTACATTGGAGATTCTTCCATCTCGTTTGAGCACTTGCAATATTCTTTCGTCAAATCTATCCATGATGATGTTTTATTGCTTATTTAGTTTCTAATCATCAAATAAAAGCACAATATTGACCTCAGTTCTACTTATAGTTGTTCTCAACTTATCGAGAACTGATTCAAGGAACAATCTATGGAATATCATCAACTGGGTGCTTTGGCGTTGTTCGCTTTTGTCTCCACTTTTACGCCGGGTCCCAATAACATTATGTTGATGACCTCAGGGGCAAATGTCGGCTTTAAACGCACTATCCCACATATGTTGGGCATTACCTTTGGCTTTGGTGCCATGCTAATTTTGGTGGGCATTGGCTTGATGAGCCTGTTCCACGCATATCCAATTACACACTCCATTTTAAAAGTATTGAGCTTGAGTTATTTGCTGTACTTGACGTACAAAATCGCCACCAGCGACAAAACCGAAGCAAAACACGATTTTCGCCCGATGTCTTTTTTAGGGGCTGTTGCATTCCAATGGGTGAACCCAAAAGGTTGGTCGATGGCGTTGACGGCCATTACGGTATACACCAGTGGCGGTTCTTGGCTCGAACTGACTTTTATCGCCGGTATCTTCTGTTTAGCCAACTTGCCATCGGTGACATTTTGGACGGCGGCAGGTATGCAATTGCAGCGTTGGTTGACCACCGATAAACGCGTTAAGGGGTTCAACTACAGCATGGCTGCGCTGTTGCTTTTGTCTACGATTCCAATGATATAAGTCCATTTATGGTTAAAAAACGACTCACTTTACGTGGTTAGAGAAAGGATAAAGGTAATATTTTTCTTGAGGCTTTGGCGTTAATTCACAGTGTAAATTTGTTTAAAGACGCTACCCTCTTGTTAGGGAACTTGATAATCTTTAAATGAGAAAGAGAATAATTATCGAGTAAAGTAACAATGAAAAAGAAGCCTCAACCTAAAACGCTTGTTGTCACAGACACAGAAACCATCACTCCAAACATGCAGCGCATTACCTTGCAAGGTGAAGCGCTGAGCCACTTTCCTCGTGACTGCGAAGGCAGTTACATCAAATTACTGTTTAACGATATGGGTGGCTCGGATCTGAGCATCCTGTCAGAATACGACCGACCAATCATGCGCACCTACACTATTCGACGCTTTCATCCAGAAACCAGTTCAATCGAAGTGGATTTCGTCCGACACGTAACGCAAGATCTGCAATGCGGATTTGCAGCGCGTTGGGCAATGGCCGCGCAAAAAGGCGACACGATCAGCATTGTTGGGCCAGGTAGCATCTCCAACTTAAATACTGAGGCGGATTGGTTCTTCATGGCTGCCGATATGACAGCACTTCCAGCACTTTCTGCGAAAATTCGTACGCTGCCAGAAGAGGCCAAAGGCTACGCTGTGATCAGCGTGATGTCTCCAGACGACATCCAACCCCTACACGCGCCAGCAGGCATGGAGTTGATTTGGTTAACCGAAGGGCAAGCCTTGGCTGATAGCGTTCGCGAACTCGAGTGGTTAGATGGTAACGCTTCGGTATGGTGTGCGTGTGAGTTCGATTCAATGCGCGCGCTGCGCCAATATTTCCGCAATGAGAAAGAAGTCGATCGCGAGAATATCTACATCAGCAGCTATTGGAAAAAAGGCGTGTCTGAAGATGGGCACAAAGTGATTAAACGTGAAGACGCGGAATCCAACCAATAGTGATTCATGTCTTTTCGATTCCAGCTCTCATCCTAATAAAAACGCCCGGCATCACCGGGCCTTTTAGCAACTTCAGTTGTATTAAAGTTCATGAAAACTCTAATCCGCTAGTTCCTGCGCTAAAAAGTCGATCAACAACCTCACTTTGGGCGATAAATTTCGGCTTTGTGGATACAGTGCCCAAATGCCTTCACGGTCGTCTCGGTAATCGGTCAGCACCTCGACTAGCTCACCGTTATCTAGGGCTTCTTGAACGTAATAGTCCGGCAACTGCACTAAACCCAAACCACGTTTGGCGGCGCCCATTAGCGCAAAACCACTATTGCATTTAATCCTCCCCGATACGCGCAAAGACTTATCGCGTTTATTTTCCTTAAAATGCCAATAATCGACCGAACCAACTAGGCACTGATGTCGAGCCAGTTCGGATAATGTGTGAGGCTCGCCAAATCGCTCCAAATACATAGGGCTAGCACACACGTAATTTTGACGCGACGAAAGACGCTTTGCGATCATGCTGGAATCTTGCAGGCGGCCAAGACGAATCGCCACGTCTACCCCTTGCTCTATCAAATCCAGTTTTTGATTGGTCAGAACTAAATCGAGGTCCACACGCGGGTACTTCTCCAAAAACTGATGCAAGAGCGGTGCGAGGTTCATTTCCCCATAGGTCACAGGCGCTGTCACACGCAGCAAACCTCGCGGTTCGGTTTGCATTTGCGTTACAGCAAGCTCAGCTAGTTCTAGCCCTTCGACCAAGTGTTTGCACTGCTGATAATAAAGCTGTCCAGCTTCAGACAGAGAAACTTTTCGCGTCGTGCGATGCAGTAACTTAACCGCAAGGCGCTCTTCAAGTGCCGATACGCGGCGACTGATTTGTGCCACTGACGTTTTCAGTTTAGCCGCGGCAGCTGTAAAGCTGTTAGTTTCCGCTACGGCAACAAACTCGCTGACTCCTTCCCAATTCGCCATGCTGTATTCCTGTCGACCTCTTCTAGACAAATAGTGATTACATTGTTCTCGTCGCGCTACGCTTTGAAAACGGGAAAACTTTACGCGTCAGGTAACGGACGAAGTTCGTCGTATTGCGCATCAAGCTCAATGCCAAAATATTCTTTCAACGCATCCAGGTAGGTTTGACCTGGCTCTAGCTCTATTTCTGTTAGCGCTTCATGATTGGCGCATCTGAGTGTGTAGTTAAGCAGCGTCACCAACCCACTTTCTGTCGCTCTAGCAGCGACTCTTGCGCTAGTAAAACGCGAATTAGGCGAAGTCGAGGTAAAGAAGTTGCTACATGCAATGTCACCAGCAAACACAAACTCTAGGTCAAAGCTGTATAGATTGTTCCACGTGTCCGTTCCATCGGTTGAAAGCACTTGGAGGAAATAACCAAACTGAGCATCTTTGACAAAACGGAAGGTTTGTAAATCCGTCTGAATCACTTGGTCAAGGATAAATGGCAATGGCGCTCGAGGGGTATTGGAGCCAAAACCCACATCGACAATCCATGTTTGTTCCTCTAACGTCACTAACGTGATTTGATGACTACGACCTGTTGGTGTGCCAGACACATGTACACGCCCTAGCAAACTTCGCGCTTCAAACCCAAGAGTGTTGAGCACATCAAGCATTAAACCATTTAATTCAAAGCAGTAACCACCGCGAGAGTGGTACACGGTTTTTTGAATAATATCTTCAATCTCAACAGAGACGCCTCGCTGCAATGCGATGTCAAAATTCTCAAACGGCAGGCAACGATGCTGCGCCACGTGAATTCTGTGCAATGACTCCAAATCGGCGGGCAATTCACTAGGCAAGCCTAGCTTGGTTAAATAGGCACTCAGATCCGTCTTATTCATAATCACTCTTACTTAGCTGATGGTTTGACAGTTTTCTACTTTAGCCCCTCTATCTAACTTCAGGTCAATCACCTTTTCCATTTCCCTTCCGCTTTAAGGAGGCATCGCACTCTTTTTACACGCTCACCTTATCATTATTACGCATATGTAAAAATCATTTTCAAAATGGACGGATTATCATTTTTACTGAAACACCTAAAATGAGCACCAACAAAACGACGCAGCGCGGTAAGCAAACCTTAACTACGCTTATTACGTCACTCCATATACTGAAAATATAAAGGAAACATCCAATGTCGCTTGAAATCAAACCTGGTCAAACTCACATAAAATCAAAAGCAATGGTCGCTTGGGCTGCAGGTGAGCCGCTTAAAATGGAAGAAGTTGATGTACAACTTCCAAAAGCCGGCGAAGTGCTAGTACGCATCGTAGCAACTGGTGTTTGTCACACTGACGCATTCACACTATCAGGTGACGATCCAGAAGGTATCTTCCCTTCAATCCTTGGTCACGAAGGTGGCGGTATCGTTGAAATGGTTGGCGAAGGCGTAACAAGCGTTGAAGTTGGCGACCACGTTATCCCACTTTACACTGCTGAATGTGGTGAGTGTAAGTTCTGTAAATCTGGCAAAACGAACCTATGTCAGGCCGTTCGTGAAACTCAAGGTAAAGGCCTAATGCCAGATGGCACAAGCCGATTCTCTATCAACGGCGAAACTATCTTCCACTACATGGGTTGTTCTACTTTCTCTGAGTACACGGTTCTTCCAGAAATCTCACTAGCGAAAGTAAACAAAGAAGCACCACTTGAAGAAGTTTGTCTTCTCGGTTGTGGCGTAACCACTGGTATGGGTGCGGTATTAAACACAGCTAAAGTTGAAAAAGGCGACACAGTGGCAATCTTTGGTCTCGGCGGTATCGGTCTTTCTGCAATCATCGGTGCTCGCATGGCTGGTGCCAGCCGCATCATCGGTGTAGACATCAACGAAAGCAAATTCGACCTAGCGAAACAACTTGGTGCAACTGATTGCATCAACCCACAAAAATTCGACAAGCCAATTCAAGAAGTGATTGTTGAAATGACAGACGGTGGTGTTGACTACTCATTCGAATGTATCGGTAACGTAAACGTGATGCGCCAAGCACTTGAGTGCTGTCACAAAGGTTGGGGTGAGTCAGTCATCATTGGTGTTGCTGGTGCAGGTCAAGAGATCTCAACTCGTCCATTCCAACTGGTAACTGGTCGTGTATGGCGTGGCAGCGCTTTCGGTGGCGTTAAAGGTCGCTCTGAGCTTCCAGAAATCGTAAACCGTTACATGGCTGGTGAATTCGGCTTACAGGAGTTCATTACCCACACAATGGGATTAGCAGACGTCAACAAAGCGTTTGATCTGATGCATGAAGGTAAGAGCATCCGAACAGTTATCCATATGGATCAATAATGCTGCCTCAGGCTCTCCTTTTGGGGAGCCTGAATTCCTTCTGCTAATTAGAGAGTTTATTCATGACCATTGAAAATGTAAGCCAAGCCAAAGTGTTTGGCGGTTGGCACAAGCAATATACACACGAATCCAATGCCCTAAACTGCACCATGCGCTTCGCGATATTCTTGCCACCTAACGCAACGAAATCAAATCCCGTACCCGCGCTATACTGGCTCTCTGGTTTAACGTGTACCGATGAGAACTTTATGCAGAAAGCGGGCGCATTTCGTATGGCGGCCGAGCTTGGCATTGCGATCATTGCACCAGACACAAGTCCGAGAGGCGAAGGTATCGCTGACGACGAAAGCTATGACCTAGGAAAAGGAGCTGGCTTTTACCTTAATGCGACGCAAGCACCTTGGTCACTGCATTACTGCATGTACGACTATGTGACCGAGGAGTTACCTGCGATCATCGAAAGTAACTTCCCTGTCTCTGACGTGAAGTCAATTTCCGGTCACAGCATGGGCGGCCACGGAGCGCTCACCATTGGTCTGAAAAATTCAGAACAGTACCGTTCTATTTCAGCGTTCAGTCCAGTCAGTAACCCAATGCAATGCCCTTGGGGACAAAAAGCCTTTACTGCTTACTTAGGCAAGGAGCTTGAAAGCTGGAAGCAATACGATGCAAGTGAACTTCTAAAACAACAACAATCACCATTACCAATTTTGGTTGATCAAGGTGATGCTGATGGCTTCTTAAATGAGCAGCTTAGACCGGAAGCGCTGATTGCTGCGGCAAAAATACACGATTCAAACCTAACCTTGAGAATGCAACCAGGCTATGACCATAGCTATTACTTCATCTCAAGCTTTATTGAAGAGCACCTCAACTTCCATGCAAAATATTTGTTTGCATAGTTAAATTAAGTAAGCTCATGAAATAAAAAATAAAGTCACCAAAACTAGGTGACTTTATTTTCTTTACGTACTAACAAATACATATCTGAATATCGATGATTTAAATATGTAAAATAATGTAACTTAAGAACAAATTCGACATCCCATTTCTCGCCTTATTAAATTCTCATTTCCGACACAGTATCTTTATTAAAAATGACACAAAGTTGCACTAAAAACCAATTAAATACCGCGAAATCATTACGAAACTCTACCATCATCCCAATACTCTGAGCTTTTAATTAAGAAGCAACTTAATAACCTTGACGTGACGTAAACCGACAGTTATTTTTGAAACATAACGTATTATAAAATCTCATCCGGTTGGCTCTATAATTATAAATAAATTACCGCTAGCACCTTTGTCCTAGCTAAGAAAAAAGAATAAAACTCAAAAGGGCATATGATGAAAAAGATAGTCGCGCTAGGTCTGTTTTTTGTTGCGCCATTCTTGTCTGCAAATACGATCGTATTTAGTAGTAGCCAGCAGCCTAGTGTCATACTGGAACTGGAAGAGATCCAAGCTTTACCTACCACTAGCTACACGATGACATTGCCTTGGCTTCCTGCCTCGTCAGAGTTTTTAGGCGTTAAACTCAGCACGCTTCTTACACACGTCTACGGAAAGGTACCAGAGCAGGTTGATATCAGCAGCTTAAACGACTATCACTCGACATTGTCCCGACAAGATATTCTTCGATATCAACCAATACTGGCTTATCAACAAGATCAGAATTACATAAACGTCAGGAATAAAGGCCCTTTCTGGGTGATATATCCACTCAATCTCTATCCAGAGCTAAACTACAATAAATATCATGCGCAAATGGTATGGCAAGTAAATGAAATAAAAGAAAAATAATAAGAATGAAGTTATCAGAACCCTATTCTAAGAAACAAAGAATATTGCAATATTCTACCACCAGCAAAATGCTGCTGGTGGTGTTTGCCGTTTCTTTGCTTCTCGCGAATGTCGTGCTTTTACAGCAAACACGTTCACTCTCACAGAATTTTAATAACGAACAAAAACAAGCGACTTGGTTTTTATTCCAACTCTCCAAAGAACTATCAGAACTTGTCGGCGAGGCCAGACGGTTAGATGAAAACGTATTGAATATTGATGGTGCAGAGCTTCAATACGAGTTAGCGTGGAGTCGCTTTGACTTATTGACCAGTAGCACGAAAGCCAATAAGTTCTTTTCTCGGAACAACATGCACCTTTACTTCATTAACCTTTTTGAAGAGTTCAAAGAGCTAGAAAAACAACTAGTAGAAGCTAGAACAGGTGATAGCCAAGCTGCTGCTGCATTTTATCGTTCAACTCAAACACTATATTTAGGCTTAATAGACTTCGTTAATCAAAACTTCCGTCTAAGCAGTAAAGCTTATGAAGCACAAAAAGGTCAAACCCAGCGCTTAATGCAAGCACAATATATGTTGTTTGCGACGTTCGTTTTGTCGATTATCTCTCTAACTTATTTCTTTTATCGTGAATCCCATTTTCATAGAAAATTGGCGCTCAGCGACCCTTTGACGAACCTAGGGAACCGCAATGCACTATTCATAACCCTAAACAAATTTACTCAAGAAAAAAGGCCCTTTTCTCTCTGGATTCTAGATTTAAATGGTTTTAAAGAAGTCAACGACACACACGGACACCAAGTTGGCGACACTGTACTGCGGGAAATCGCTAGGCGACTTAATTCTATGGCACTCAATGATTTTACTGTTTATCGCATGGGAGGAGATGAGTTCGCGGTTATCCTTGAAGGTGAACATCTCAATGAAGAGAACGTACGTGAGCAGATAAATACCGTCTTTGATGCACAAATATTAAACTCCGATAAAGTCTCAACACTTTCAACAAGCATGGGCTTAGCGCAATACCCTAAAGACAGTGACAATGTTGACTTTCTTATCAGCATAGCGGATAAGCGCATGTACAAAATGAAATTTCAACGTTAAACGGTATATATGATGAGAAAGTTCATGCAAGTACTGCTTCTACTGGCAGTCATTGCGGCAGGTGTGTTGGCTTGGGTATTTATTCCATCGCACGAAACCATCGGGCAAAAAACGCTTGAGCAGGCACTCAACGACGACTACAGCCTAGTTGGACATCGAATCTACTCAACCGATCCGGATGCTGGCAACCGATTCGGCTACTTCGTATTGGCAACGGGCCAGAGCATTGAAGAGCAAGAGCCGTTTTTGGTCACTTCGGATCAGTTTATTCGCATGGAGAAAACGGGTGATAATACCTTGTCTGTGACCGTCAATGGCCGTATTTACCATTATCATAACGACTTGTGGGTGCCAAAATCAGACGGGAAATTGCAACACTTTTTAGTCAGTGCAACCGCCAAGTACGTACGCTAAAACGGGAACATTACTACCCCCTCCCACCACACACACAAAAAAAACAAAGCCCCGCATACACTGCGGGGCTTTTTACGTGAAGAAGAAAATAACATCGAAAGAATGAGCGTTACTTCGCTAATACTTTCTCTTTAATCACTTTGAGTACCCCAGCCTCTTGGTTGCTTGGCGCAGAATAACGAGCAATTTTCTTAATCTCTTCGTGCGCGTTGGCAACCGCGTACGAATGCTCACTGACTTGCAGCATTTCGAGGTCATTGAGGTAGTCACCAAACGTCATGGTTTCTGCCGGAGTAAAATTCATCGTCTCTTGAAGATGCTGAATGGCCGCACCTTTAGAGGCCTCGGCATTCATCACATCCAGCCAGATTTTTGCACTCACCACGACTTTATGCGTTGCGCCAAACTTTGCGTTCATGGTCGGGAACAGGAGCTCTTCCGAACCGTCAAAGTGACAAATTGCTACCTTAATAAACTCGTCTTCGACCTCAAGCAAATCCGGCACATATTCACAGCGGTGGTAGTACTTTTGAAATTCTTCCAGCGATTGCTGATCATGCGTTTCGATGTACGCCGAGCGCTTGCCACACAATACGATGTTCGCCCCGTCAATCTCACGAGCCGCTTTCACAATCTCCAACACTTCCGCTTTAGGAATGGTACAACTGTAGAGCTCTTTGTCTTGGTACATCACCAAGGTGCCGTTTTCAGCCACATACAACAGTCTGTCTTTGATTGGCGCGAACGTGTCTCGCAGGCTGTAATACTGACGACCAGACGCAGCGGAGAACAAAATGCCTTGCTCTTCCAGTTGCAAAAACAGATCGAAAAACTCTGGATCCAAACGACCGTACTGGTCAAGCAATGTGCCATCCATATCGGAAGCAATAAATTTGATGCAAACTTGTGACATTAACGAAAACTCTAAATGATGCTGCGAAAATATATCCATGTAAGGTACAGGATCTTGTATGAATCTCAAGTCGGGATGACGACGCTTTTCGCATTCACCAAGGGTGCTTTTTAAAGTAATCTTCACTGTGATCGATGAAAGCTCTCACCGCAGGAGACAAGTGTTTACGTGATGAATACAGCGCGTAAATGTTGAGATCATTTGGCTTCCAATCCGGCAACACCGACTCAAGCTGACCCGATTTGAGATAGATATTGCTCAAGTAAGTTGGCAACATCGAAATACCCATGCCTTGTAAAGCGCCATGCAATAACGCCGTGGCCTCATTGCTGGTTAGACGACACTCAATTCCCACCGATTCGAACTGGTCGCCCTGAGACAAATGCCACACGTGACGCTCAAAGTTTTTGTAACCCAAACAGTCGTGTGAAGATAAATCTCGCGGATGCGCGATCGCGTGGTGAGTTTGTAAATATTGCGGTGATGCTACCAACACCGATTCGCACACCGCAATCGGCTTACCAATCAAAGAAGGATCGGGATCTGACGCAATTCGGATCGCCAGATCGATGCGTTGTTCGGTTAGATCACTCACTGAATCTTGCAGATCTATGTCGATATACACTTTGGGGTGCTTTTGCATAAAACTGTTTACTACGGGGATCAACTGTGAGAATCCAAATGAAGTACTAGACGCAAGACGGATTTTTCCGGACAGCTCACCATCAACGGCAATGTTCGACGTTAATGTATCGGCCTGTTTTAACCAGCGCTCAATCTGAGGCAAGCTGCGCTCCCCTGCGGTGGTGAGGGACACCTTGCGCGTGGTGCGGTGTAACAAACGAGTTTGCAGCCAGTTCTCCATCGCCTCTACATAACGAGTTACCATTGGCCGAGACATGTCTAACCGCTCTGCGGTCGCGGTAAAACTGCCAGAATACACCACATCCACAAACACTTTTGCTGCCGTTACTCTGTCCATACATTTGCTCGAAATAAGAAATAGTGATGCACATTATTGTGTATTTTTCCGAGCGTATCAATTTCCTAATATAGCTCCCGTTCCCAAGCCATCGTCGCTTGGCCCCAAATTCTTTAGGAGCTTATTATGAAAAAATTCACTTTGATTGCTGCATCCATTTTAATGGCAAGCCCTGTTCTAGCGGCAAACCACTCTCCCCTTACTCTTGAGGTTTACAACGCCGACGGTAACAGCTTCCACGTAAATTCAACCTTGGTATACGGTGAGACTGACGCCATGGTTATCGACACTGGATTCACCAAAGCTGACGCGATGCGCATTGCCGCTAAAGTTCTGGACTCAGGCAAAACACTTAAAACCATTTTTATCAGTCAAGCGGACCCAGATTACTACTTTGGCGCAGAGGCCTTACACCAACAGTTCCCTGATGCGCAGATCATCACAACGCCTGCGGTTCAAAAAATTATTAAAGAGAAATTGGCTGGAAAGCTGGCGTACTGGGGACCAAAGCTTGGCGCAAACGCACCGGTAAAACCAGTGATCCCTGTCGCGTACGATAAAGCATCATTAGAGCTAGAAGGTCATAAGATTGAAATCCGTGGTAACCATGGCACATCAGCACACCGCCCTTACCTATGGATTCCAGATAACAAAGCGATTCTAGGTAACGTAGCCGTGTACTCAAACGTACATTTGTGGATGGCAGATGCCGCAGACCAAACCGCCATCAATGCTTGGGAGCAGCAACTTAGCGAGATGCTTGCGCTTAAACCTCAAGTGGTCATTCCTGGTCACATGAAAGCAGGCACAAAGCTGAACGCAGACACCATTCGCTACTCGCAACAATACTTGCAGGACTTTCAGCAAGCGAAAAAACACAGCAATAACAGCGCTCAACTCATTGACACCATGTCAGCGAAATACCCAGAAGCTCAATTGCCAATCGCGCTAGAAATCGGTGCAAAAGTGCATACTGGTGAAATGTCATGGTAACCGTGCATTACTTCTTCGATCCCATGTGTGGTTGGTGCTACGGGGCATCACCACTCATCGAAGCCTTGATGGACACCTCTCAATTTAAGGTAGAGCTTCATCCCGGCGGTATGATTGAGAAACGCGCGATTGAACCTGAATTTCGTCAGCACATCATCAACAGTGACGCTCGTATTGCAACCGAAACCGGAGCGACGTTTGGTGAAGCATATCTGCAACGCGTGAAAAGCGAAGATGCGTTTGTTCTTGATTCTTATCTACCCACACAAGCGATCTTGAGTGCGGAAAAAATGGGGCTGAATCCATGGCACATGCTAAAGGCCATCCAATCTGCGCATTATCAGCTCGGGTTAAAAGTGAATGAAGCATCGACGCTCAAAGCCATTGCAGAATCGCTAGGTTTAGCAAGTGATGCGTGGGAGCAAAACATGACGTTAAGCAAAGCCGAACTAGGTGAGAGAATTCGCTCTAGCCGACAATTGATGCGCCAGTTGCACGTTGGTGGTTATCCAACCCTGATTGCAGAAGTAAATGGCGAGTACCTGACCTTGCCGCACTCGGCCTACTACGACAAACCAGCACAGTGGAAGCTTGCATTACGAAAACTGCAATAAACTCTTCCCCACTCGCTCTTGTCCTTAATCCAAGAGCGAGTGCCAACACCGACATGGCAATCCTGACTCAAACAGGTACAATCCTCGCTCGATTTTTTACTCGCGCGGATACCCACCATGCACTCGCCTGAACATTGTTTTACTCGTTTTACTGCTGATATTTCTGGCTATGAATTGCCAACGCAGTTTACGTTTCCGTTCTACTACACGCCGCATCCTCTTTGCGTTATGGCCGCAAAGCAATTGCAACAGCACTTATTAGCGCAAACCGACTTCGAACACGATTTTGGTTTGGTTAATGAAGAAACGGGGCGAGGCAAAATGTTTGGCGTATTGCTGGTAGAAAACCCTCAAGGCGAACTCGGATTTTTAAGTGCGTTTTCTGGCAAAATTGCTGACCAAAACTTAATTCCAGGGTTTGTCCCTCCTGTGTATGACATGCTGACCGATGAAGGTTTCTTCCGCGCAGAAACGGATGCCATCAACGCCGCCAATGCGGAGTACAAAACCTGTGCCGCGAATCCGGAATTGGCAGATCTTAAAGCGCAAATACAAGCCGACCGAGCCGCTTATCGACAAGAAGAGCAAACACAGCGCCAAGTGATGATTGACGGCCGCGCCGCACGCAAACGACAGCGTCAACAGGGCGAGCAAACGCTCAATGCCGATGATCTCAAAATCTTGTTGGATGAGTTGGGTAAGCAAAGTGTCACCGAGAAAAACGTTCTCAAATACTTAAAGCAAGCGTGGGATGAAAAGCTTGCAATCAAAGAAGCGCGCTTGGCCGAGTTAGAGCAGCAACTTGCTCATCTGAAAGAGCAGCGCAAAACACTCTCCAACGCTTTACAGCACAAACTGCATAAACAATACCGCTTTCTAAACAGCCATGGCGAAACACGCGACTTGGTGGACATTTTTGCGGACACCACAAACCCAGTACCACCAGCAGGTTCAGGGGAATGTGCTGCGCCAAAACTGCTTCAATACGCGTTTAAATACGGATTCAAACCGCTGGCGTTGGCAGAATTTTGGTGGGGTGTGTCGCCAAAGTCTGAAGTTCGCCAACACAAAAAGTTCTACCCATCGTGTAATAGCAAATGTCAGCCGATTTTGGGCCATATGATGCAAGGACTGGATGTCGAACCTAACCCATTGGCGGAGAATTGGGCAGAAGACAAAGAGCTAGAGATAATCTACCAAGACGACGCTATGGTCATCGTCAACAAGCCCTCGGGCTTACTTTCAGTGCCAGGTAAAACTATCAAGGACTCTGCTTATACACGCCTACAAGCGATGTACCCTGATGTGGAAGGGCCGTTTGTGATTCATCGTCTCGACATGGCGACCTCTGGCATTTTGGTGTTTGCCTTAACTAAGCGCGCGAACAAAAGTCTGCAAAAACAGTTTATGGCTCGCGGCGTACAAAAACGTTATATGGCACTGCTCGAAGGCGTATTAAACGAGCCTGAAGGGGAAATTTCACTGCCAATGCGTGGTGACCCAGACGACCGCCCACGTCAACTGGTGTGTTTTGAACACGGGAAACATGCAGAAACCTACTGGCAACTGATTGAAGTCAAAGATGGACGCAGCAAGGTATATATGTATCCGAAAACCGGGCGAACTCACCAACTACGTGTACACAGTGCTCATCACATGGGGTTAAACATGCCGATGGTTGGTGATGGTTTATACGGCGAAAAATCGAATCGCTTACACCTGCATGCTGAGATGCTAGAGCTGGATCATCCATACAGCAAAGAGCGTATGGTGTTCCAAGCTGAGTGCGAATTCTAACGTCTTCCCGATTTTAAATAACAAAAAAAGGCACTGATAGTCAGTGCCTTTTTTTGTTTTCTAACAACAGAATAAGCGTGATGCGCGATACCGAAAACCGTTAGCTCACCTTAAACTTGGTCCACACCTGAGAGCGCCAACGTCTTGCCATGATGATACCACGTACCCATTCATCGAGAGCGATTGCCATCCAAGCCCCTAAAACGCCATAACCCAAGTGGATGCCAAAGATGTAAGAGAAAAGCACGCCTAGTCCCCACATACTCAAAATCCCCATTTGCACTGGGAACTTGATGTCACCCGCGCCTTTGAGCCCCGCGATAAAAATCAGGTTAAACACACGTCCGGCCTCGAGCAAAATTGAGCCCATGACTAACGAACCTGCCAATGCGAGTATCTCTGGTTGATCGGTAAATACGCGCAGAATCTCTTCTTTAAACAGGTAAATCAGTGTGGTTGCCGCCGTTGATGCCACAAATCCTACTAAGAAGTAGATTTGTACGCGTTTTAAAATGCTGCTCACCCAACCTTTACCGATGTAGTAACCAGTCTGAATTTGCGCTGCCTGACCAATTGCCAGCGCGAAAGCAAACGAGAAACGGGCAATGTTTTGCGCATAAGTGAAAGCCGCTAACGATGCCGTCCCCATTTGCACCACAAAATACACAATGCAGATTTGCGCCACGTTGTAAGACAGCACCTCACCCGCGTTCATGCCGCCGATTTTTAAGATCTTTTTGTAAATCTCTGCGGGCACTTGTTTCATGGTCGACATCGGTAGTTCAATGCTACTGCGAGCGAGAATAAACCATAACATTAACGTACCGATGACTTGGCTGACGACGGTTGCTATTGCTACACCTTGCACACCATACACAGGTAAACCGAATGGCTGGTAAAGCGCAATATAGTTACCAATGATGTTGAACACACCCGAGATCAAATTCACCACCATTGGGGAACGTGAATAGCCATGACTACGCAGAATAGTTGTAAAAACAACGCCAATCGTAACGTTAAACGTCATCGCACCACTTATCAGCAGATATTCATGAGCGTACTGCTCAACTTGCGCTTCCAAGCCGTAATACGGGAGTAGATATATCGCACCAAGCACGGCAATCACACTCAATAGCACACCGACGAGCACAGACAACGCAATACTCGCAACACCAACGCTCACCGACTCTTGCTCGCGTCCAGCGCCATTGTATTGGGCAATCAAAATCCCCGTACCGCTACTGACAAACGTCGAAACGATGATTAAAAAGAAGGTAATCTGCGTGATCACACCAACAGCGGATACGGCTTTGTCTGAGTAGCCACTCAGCATGAACACGTCACTGGTTCCTAAAGCCGTCCGTAGCAAAATTTCGACAAGAATTGGCCAAGCTAATGCCACGATGGACATTCGTTGGTTGATGTTTTGGCTTTTAGGCATGCTTGTAACCTTTCCTACAACTAAAAACTGCCTCACAATTTTGTGAAGCAGTTTAAAAATAGTGACTCGAACGAAGCTCGATATGAGGTTGTGATTTAGCGCGGATTCTAGTCGCATATTGGTCATAACGACAACAATATTTCGCCCTGTTTCGGAAAAATATTTCTAATGCCTTTTCGAAACGACATATGCCTTAACGATAAGTAGAGCAGAGATTGGTGAACAATACTCTCAATCAACAAGCACCGAACAGAATCAGGATAATCAATAGTAATGCGTCTAACTAGATACATTACTTTGAGTTATCAGTCCAACCATATAGAGCCATGAAGAACCGTCATGAAAACCTGCATGCGCTACCATTCCTCTTTGAACACTCGCACCAAATCACACTGATGGCTTTGCACTAAAAATGACTGATATCACATTTGGAAACTTTGTTGTTCTATTTATCGCGAAAATACCGCCTAGAATAAGCGTACACGTTAATTAAGCAAGGATACGTAATGTCGACATTGGCTGGGGCGCGCTTAGAAGAAATGGCGGACATCCGCTCAACAAGAAAAAAGAAAATTGTCTTTTTATGCTCCAGTATCGCCGCTGCCTGTTTAACTTATGGTTCCATTGCTCAATCACTTGAGAATAACTGGGGCTTAAGCTTTTTCCATGCTTTGTGTGCCTTGGCATGCTTAGCAATCAGTTATGTAATAAAAGTCCAGCGGCACCATCAATACGCCGACTTATGGCTAAGTGCTGTCTTAATGTTCGAAGGGTTATTGTTACTTCTGTATAACGACGCTCCGTCAGGCAAGGTGCTATGGCTATATCCTATTGTCGCCACTCTGGTATTAATTAATGAGTTTAAGGTCGGTCTGCTGTTCAGTGGCACCTACATTTTACTGATCTTTTTTGGGGTCGCTTTTTTAGATCGACTGCCAACAGCCACAGAAATCATAGAGCGGAGATTGATGCTGACCCTGATAGCGACCGCGTTTGTGTGTCACACGTTCTCGTATTACTACACGAAAGTCCTCAATTACATTCAAACACTGTATCGTGAGGGGATTGAGGAGTTAGCATATTTTGACCAGCTCACTGGGCTTGCCAATCGCTGGAGCTTTGAGACTTGGGCGCGCGCAAAGCTCGATGAAATCAAGCACTCATCTGATGACAGCATCACCGCATTGGTTTTTCTCGATATCGATAACTTCAAGCACATCAACGACACCTACGGGCACGATATTGGTGACCAAGTACTTCAAGCCTTCGCAACTCGATTAAAAAATAACATTCGCAACAAAGACAGAAAAACAGATAAACACGACTACTCCATCGCTCGATTTGCGGGCGACGAGTTTGTAATCATGCTTTACGATGTAAAAAGTAAAGATGACCTAGACAGCATCCTAAAACGGATCGTAAATCTGTTTCCGACAGGTTACCGAAGCTACGATATGATTAACGAGTTAACGATGAGTGTAGGTGCTGCTATCTATAAGCAAGATGCAAAGGATTTGTCTGAATTGACTCGATGTGCAGACAAAGCAATGTACGCAGCTAAACATACTGGTAAAAACCAGTACGCCTTTTATGAGCACTGCAATACGGAAGAACAGTCAACATCTGATGCACCAGCGGTACCAGAAGCTTGCTAATGACTAAGCGAACACATGCATCACCCAAAGCCCCACAACGAGGAATACGATTAACCACACTACTTGCAACGTTCTGTTCGGCTTGTCTTGCTGACGAGTGGGGTGATCTTTAAACGCACGGCCCTTCATTTTGCCCATTAAGCTCTTTCCTAGAGCACGTCGATAAAATTCACGTCTCTTATGAGCGGCGTTGGCAACTTCGGTAAAGCGCTGTCTTTGCTCATTGGTGAGATCTTTATCCTCGTAACGAGGAGGGAGATCAGAATGCTTGCGTTGTACTGCCATCACTTCCTCCCTGGTCGATGGGTACATTTTTATTAAGTATATACCCAAATAACCAAAAAGATGCGTTATAAGTGAAGCACATAGACGAAAAAACCACCCGAAGGTGGTTTTATGACGAGCAACAAATGAACGCTAGAAGTACTCACATAAATACGCAGTCGCTTCTTTCACTTGAAGCTCAAATGAAGAATTACCTTCCACTTCAAAAAACTCACCACTTTGACAAGTCGTCCAATCGCTCTCGCCAACACGCTTGACCACAAGCGCACCTTTTACAACCGTCATACGCTCTGGTGCTTGAGTACCAAACGTGTACTCACCAGGAAGCATCACACCAACGCTAACATCCTGATCTTTCTGGTTAAAGCCTAGTGATTTTACACTACCAGCAAAATAGCTATTTTCCTTAATATTCATTATTGGTTTCCTTATCAAAAGTCCGCTCTTTTTTACCTTGTTTCTTTCCGTTACTCAAGCTTTGAAAGCCATTAAACTCAACGTAATAACGCACATCCTTTGCTACTGAGCGAGAACCTTTTTTCGCGAGGATTAATCAGGCGACCTAAACCGAGCAAGAAAACCTACGAAGTAATGAATGTGAGCAAACAACAAAACCATCAATAAGATGTGTATCTGAATGTAAAAGTGGACATTAGATCATAGTTTCGTCGTCTCAATGGCGGGATTGTTTGTTTTTAAAAAGGAAGGTTTCCACCATGTTAAAAAAGTGGAGAAAATTAGATCTATGACGGACTCAACCCGCCGAAGGCGAAAAGCACGACAAGAACCAAAACTTTCATTTTTGGCTCGCCACCAATCTAAAATCCTCAAGAGTACATTTGTCTGCTTCGGGATGGGTCTGTTGACGTTTTTTGGCTATCAAATCCACCTTTCCTATCAAGACCACATTGATCCGGAAAAGGTGTACGGCGAATGGATTGAGATTGGCGCGCCACCCTACCAAACAGAACGTCTCGTTTTCACTGAAGATGGGGTATACCGAAACCATCGACTTATTACGACGGAATTTGAATTCGATGGCAAGGTCATCACGTTGAATACCGGATTAGGAAAGACAGCGTATCAGATCTCGGGCTCTCATCTTTCACCTCAAATACGCCGTATTGAGCCTCTTATTCCAGATCAGCGATTCATTCGTAAAGGATTTGAGCATACCGTTCAGGGCTCAGAAACCGGTGCAGCCTCTAAACGTCGCGCCGCGTTGAGTGAACACTTCAGCCGTGACTAATACGTCTTCACGGCTATTTTTCCTTTCAATTCTCTTTCTATATCAATGAAACAAAACCTTAATAAACAACAAAATAAGGCCTTCATCGCATTTAACTAACTCGTTACTGAGTAAACAATAATTTTAGTTTCTGCTGAGATTTTATAAATTATTGACTCAGTCTGACACTTTCTGTGTAACAGAGTGCGAGTTTTAGTTAAGTTCTCTCAAGTGCCTCGAAAACCGTCTTAATTTTTTTTGACGAAAAAAAACTCTCTGAAATGCTGAGTGTGATGCTTTTGCACGTGGAGTAAATCCAATCATCTTATCTGGTGCAAGAGCAGCCTATGTTCTAGGTAGAACATGAATCCAAGGATTGAGAGAGAAGTTATGATTCGATTTAACCTATGTGCAGCTGGAGTTGCTTTAGCGCTATCAGGCGCTGCAGTTGCGGCTCCAACCGCACCAAGTATCGATATGTACGGTTCCAACAACCTTCAGTTTTCTAAAATTGAACTCGCGATGGAAACCACGTCAGGCTACTACGACATGGTGAAATACCATGAGCAAGCGAAGATCACTGTTAAATTTAACCAGTGGAGTGGCACACCTGGTGACACTTACAACGTCTATTTTGATGGTGTAAAAGTAGCAAGCGGCCCTATCACTGGTAGCCAAACGATAGCTTCGTTTGAATACGGCCAAGGTGGCTTATACCAAATGGAAATCGAAGCATGTGATGCGACAGGTTGTGCGAAAAGCGCACCAGCTGAAATCACAATTGCAGATACCGATGGTTCTCACCTGAAGCCACTAACGATGAATGTTGATCCAAACAACAAAACCTACAATACCGATCCAAGCGTCGTGATGGGTACGTATTTTGTTGAATGGGGCATCTATGGCCGTGACTACACAGTCGATAATATGCCGGTCGACAACTTGACTCACATCCTTTACGGTTTTATCCCAATTTGTGGCCCAAATGAGTCTGTGAAGTCTGTTGGCGGCAACAGTTTCAACGCGCTACAAACTGCTTGTACAGGTGTGCCTGATTATGAAGTCGTTATCCATGACCCTTGGGCTGCTTATCAGAAGAGCTTCCCACAAGCTGGTCATGAATACAGCACGCCTATCAAGGGTAACTACGCAATGCTAATGGCATTGAAACAACGTAACCCTGATCTAAAAATCATCCCATCGATCGGTGGTTGGACACTGTCTGACCCATTCTTCGATTTCGTGGACAAGAAAAACCGTGACACATTCGTCGCATCAGTTAAGAAGTTCCTGAAAACTTGGAAATTCTACGACGGTGTTGACATCGACTGGGAATTCCCTGGCGGCGGCGGTGCAGCAGCCGATAAGGGCGACCCTGTAAACGATGGCCCAGCATACATCGCACTGATGCGTGAACTGCGCGTAATGCTTGATGAATTAGAAGCTGAGACAGGCCGTACTTACGAGCTAACGTCCGCTATCGGTGTCGGTTACGACAAGATTGAAGACGTAGACTACGCAGATGCAGTTCAGTACATGGATTACATCTTCGCAATGACTTACGACTTCTACGGTGGTTGGAATAACGTTCCTGGTCACCAAACTGCGCTTTACTGTGGTTCATTCATGCGTCCTGGTCAGTGTGACGGTAGTGGCGTTGATGAGAACGGCGAACCGTACAAAGGTCCTGCTTACACAGCAGATAACGGCATCCAACTTCTTCTTGCTCAAGGCGTTCCTGCGAACAAGCTAGTACTTGGTACAGCAATGTACGGTCGTGGCTGGGAAGGCGTAACTCCAGATACACTCACAGATCCAAACGACCCAATGACAGGTACTGCTACAGGTAAACTGAAGGGCAGCACAGCGCAAGGTGTTTGGGAAGATGGCGTAATTGACTACAAAGGCATTAAGTCATTCATGCTAGGTGCAAACAACACTGGTATTAACGGCTTCGAGTACGGCTACGATGCACAAGCAGAAGCACCATGGGTATGGAACCGTACTACGGGCGAGTTGATCACATTTGATGACCACCGTTCAGTGCTAGCAAAAGGTAGCTACGCGAAGTCTCTTGGTCTTGCTGGTCTATTCTCTTGGGAAATTGACGCGGATAACGGTGACATTCTAAACGCGATGCACGAAGGT
This sequence comes from Vibrio sp. 2092, assembly GCF_033339635.1. Lineage (NCBI taxonomy): Bacteria > Pseudomonadati > Pseudomonadota > Gammaproteobacteria > Vibrionales > Vibrionaceae > Vibrio > Vibrio sp. 2092. Next base: position 60,685 of record NZ_JAWOUY010000019.1, read on the forward strand.
ATGGCTGGTGGTGTGGTTCCTCAACCAAACCGTAAACCAACCGCAGCCGCTGGCGCAGATCAATCGGTAACAGGTCCTGCAAATGTGGTTCTAGATGGCAGCCTGTCAAAAGACTCTGACGGCACCATCGCAAGCTACGCTTGGGAACAAGTATCTGGCACAGCAGTGGTACTAACAGGTGCAAACACAGCGAAAGCAAGCTTTGATGCAGCAGAAGTTACTGTTGAAGAGCAATTAACTTTCAAGCTGACGGTGACTGATAACGAGGGTGCAACGGCATCTGACCTCGTTGTAGTAACAGTGAAACCAGCAGGTGTTGTTGACCCAGTGAACAGCGCACCAGTAGCACAAGTTGTTGCTCCAGCAACAGCAAACGCTGGTGACGTTGTGGTTGTAGATGCATCTGCGTCTAGCGATGCAGACAACGATACCCTGACATTCAACTGGACTCTACCTCAAGGTCTGAATGCAACGGTTGAAGGCTCTAAAGTCACGTTCACTGCTGCGGAATACCCGCAAGACACAAGCTTAAGCTTCACTGTAAGTGTGAGCGACGGTAAAGCGTCTTCATCGGCAAACGCGACAGTGGTTGTTGCACAGCACACAACCGATCCGAACCCTGGTACTTGTGACAACGCATGGGATGCGAGCGCAGTGTACACAGGTGGTAACCAAGTGACTCACGCAGGTAAAACGTGGGAAGCGAAATGGTGGACTCAGGGTGACGATCCTAGCCAATCTGGCGAATGGGGCGTTTGGAAAGAAGTTGGCGTAGCTAACTGTAACTAATTTCAGCCTTGCAGACGTTCTGCTAAATAAACAAAGGACAGCTTCGGCTGTCCTTTTTGGATTTAACCTCTTAACGAGGAGAGCAACACCAGAGACGAAAAAATCTGAGGTGTTACTTTCAAATCGACTTAGCCCAAAACGGAGCGAGTCAATCAGTAAAAGTAAGGGTTACCAAGCACTATCGAGCAAACGGTCAAAACTACTGAAGACTTGCTCACACTTCATCACTCGACCATGCCCCTGACCTTGTGTTGTCACTAACTCAACGTTTTTAATCTCTTCAGCCGCTTTTGCCGAGACACTGTATTTGGTGAACTTATCTTGCTCATCATGAATAATAATGGTGTGAGACGGACGCTCAGACAAACGCTTCATCGGATCAATGGACTGTAACGGATAGCCAAATTGGTCTTCAACTTCTGAAACCACAGCATTAAAAAGCTTCATCGAGTAACCGGAACGCGCAATGCTACCGAATAAGTTCTCTACGTAATTTAATACCGGAGCAATAAGCAGCAAAGGCTTGTTTTCTAATTTGCTGTGTCGGCACTCAAGAGCAGAAGCGGTGCCCATGCTGTGCCCAACTAGGCCAACAACATCCTCGACCGTATCCAACACATCTTCTAATCCTCTGACAAACCCCGGAATGTGCCCATACTGCCCCTCACTCTCACCATGTGCCGGATGATCGTACGCCAAAGCAGTAAACCCTTTCGACGCAATATGTTCCATCAGTGGATAAAACTGACTTGCCGTGCCAGACCAACCATGAGTTAGCACCCAAATAGGTCCAGAGCCCAAAGTATAGGTTTTGATGATGCCTGCATGCCCTTTAATTTCACCTTTGATAAGCCCTTGAGGTTCAATATTTTTAGGTTGCGTACGAGCAGGTGTCAGAAGAAGCTTGCGCGCGGTCTTCTTTGCATGTGACGGGGCCAGTGTATGGTGTAACCAAGTACTAATGTTCACCAAACTGCGCTTAATACTGAAACGTTGCGATGTATTAAAGTAAATTTTTTCACTCATAATCATGTCCTTAACTATCAGCTTTGCAAAAAATAGAACGATCGTGCTTTTTACGCTGATAAGAAAGAGCGAACTCAGCCGCTCTTTGTGATTTTATGTCTACGAATCTGGGAAGCGAATAACCGATATTAGCCTTTCCAGCGAGAAAATAAGTTGTCGATCCCTTGCCAAAACAGACGCAAGCTTTCTTGCTCACCTTTAATTGAGTAAAAAACATGCGCACTCAAATAGAGACCGTACAAATCAAACGTTGCTTGGCGTGTATCTAAGTCTGCTGCAAATTCTTGCTTCTCTTTGCCTTTCGCTATTTGGATCTCCAAATAACTCAGCCAAGTGTCTATGGATTTACGCAGTCCGGCCTGAAGCGGGCAATCTTTATCTGCCGTATCATTCCAAGCGTCAAGAAACATACAACTTCCTTGGAATGCGTGATTCCAAGTCATCCAAGAGTCGAGCAACCCTCGAATTTTACGCTCGATATTGCCATCCCCGAGTTCTCGAGCAGGCTCAATAACCCGATCAGCGAACACTTTATTGGCGTGATCAAGCACCGATAGCTGTAAATTCAACTTCGAATTAAAGTGGGCAAACAGACCACTTTTCGACATACCGCATTGCTTGGCTAACTCTCCAATCGTAAGACTTTCTAATCCGTCTTCGCTGGCGATCTCAAAAGCCCGCTGCAGAATAAACTCTTTTGTCACTTTTCCTTTTTGCATAGTCTTATTTTTAGCACGATCGTTCTTTTTTGCAATCTCGAGTTAACTGGTCTAACCATTATTCAGTGCTATTTTCGACTCACGAATCAGGTATTGATTGCGTTAATAGGTTAATAATTAAGAAGTTTGAAGTAAGTCTTAATTTTCAAAACAGCTTCAATGTAAGCGCAAGTCTGTTGACTTTTTCACGTATTACTTCAGTAACAACCTGCTATTTTCACCTAAGTTTTTTATTTAGGTAAACAATGTAATGGCAAAGAAACAAAAAATAGCCAGCTTAGAGTTTGCACGTATCATTGCGATGCTTGCGATTGTGGGTTTGCATTGCCAGATGGCACTGACGTACTGGCAGTGGGATGGGATACCATGGGTTGGCTATATGCTCAACCAACTGGCTCGTTTTGCTGTTCCGTTGTTCTTTCTCATCTCGGGTTATCTAATCCAGCCGAAGTTGAGTCACTCACCTATTGATACTCTTAAGAACTACGCCAAACCGTTAATGAAGGTTTGGCTCATTTGGAGCATGATCAGTTTACTGATGCCATTCCAATGGCAGACGGTCGCTGAGGCTGGGTATCTCGCCGAAAGGCAAGGTTATTGGGGGTACTTAATGTCAACCCCGATCAATTCACTCATCGAAGGCGGACTCGTTCATCTGTGGTTTATTCCGGCTCTGGTCATTGCCGTAGCGTTAATTGCCTTTCTCGTGCATATCAATATGGCGCAACTGATACTGCCAACCGCAGTATTGCTATACATATACGGGGTCTTTGCTGGCAGTTACGCGACCATTACCGACCTGCCAGCGCCTTTCTTTACTCGTAACGGGCCTTTTTTCAGCACGTTGCTAGTTGCTCTAGGTTATTTCGCACGAGAAGCGCAGTGGCGGTGGTCGAGAAACAATACGGTTCGATGCATTATTCTTGGCATGGCACTGCATTTTGGTGAAGCTTACTGGCTGATGCAACATGACATCGCTTTCAACTCGCACGACTTCCTATTCGGTACCGTTATCTGGACTGTAGGTGTCTTTATGTGGCTTTTGGCTCACCCTCATTTTGGCGACATGCCTTGGGTCTTCAAACTATCTCCTAGCGTGTTAGGAATATATGTTAGCCATCTGCTTATCATAATTGTCATGATGAATGTCGCTGGATTTATCGGGCTGCAACACCTCGCGAAAGATGTGTTTATTTATCCTGCAACGATTGTTGCAACCATACTGCTTGTGAAAGCAATCGACGCTTCACCGTTGAAAAAATGGCTCCTACGCTAAATGCATTCAGCTCTAGATATAGCTAGCTTTAACTCAAAAGGGTTAGAGCTAGCCAGTTAAAAATGAGATTTCTCTCTCACTGACCAATTTTTGACTTTCTAATCCTTCAGAATTTGCTTTCACTCACAAAAAACATTGTTCATTTCCTTTAAATTGGCTCGACTATTACAACATTGCTCATTAAACGGAGGCTGTATGTGGGCAGGTCAAGGACTCGTTCCTTTTTTAGAGATTAGTCACTGGTTAACTTACGGTTTATATGCCGCTGCGGTTTTATTCGGCGCAGCAAGCATTGCGTCACTCAGAAAATAGTGGCGCACACTATCATTTCCTAACTCCTACTGTTAATTCGAGCTCTCTCACAACTAACTCATTCATTTGTGGCTAATATTTCTCCAACCAGACAAAGGAGAAATGTCTATGCCAATCTATCCAATTGTGGCTTTCTGCTGTTTGTTGTTATCTAGCGCCACCTTTGCTGCATCAACCAATGAACTGAACCTTGTTAATTCTGGTGTCGGTTACGCGGCTCTGATTATCTTTTCGATCGCTTACATACTGGTTATGTTGGAAGAGTATCTGAAAATGAGAAAATCCAAGCCAGTGCTGCTCGCTGCAGGGTTAATTTGGATTCTGATTGGCTACACCTTTGCTCAGCACAACCAGCCTGAAATCGCCAAATCCGCACTAGAACATAACTTGTTGGAATATGCCGAGTTGCTGCTGTTTTTGCTCGTGGCGATGACCTACATCAACGCAATGGAAGAACGCAAACTCTTCGATGCCTTACAGGCGTGGATGGTTGGTAAAGGTTTTGGATTCAAAAAGTTGTTCTGGCTGACGGGGTTTCTCGCTTTTGTCATTTCACCGATTGCCGATAACTTAACTACGGCCCTTTTGATGTGCGCTGTAGTGATGAAAGTCTCTGGTGATAATCCTAAGTTCGTCAATCTTGCTTGTATCAACATTGTTATCGCAGCCAATGCTGGCGGTGCATTCAGCCCATTTGGTGATATTACAACCCTGATGGTGTGGCAGGCCGGTCATGTCAGCTTTGCTGAGTTCACTCCGTTGTTTGTACCGTCATTGGTGAACTACTTGGTTCCCGCATTTTTGATGTCACTTTTTGTTCCAAACACAAAACCGAATACGATTCACCAACACGTTGAGCTAAAACGCGGGGCAAGGCGTATTGTCGCGTTGTTCATTTTGACGATTGCCACCGCAGTCTCTTTCCATGCTGTGCTGCACTTCCCACCCGTTATGGGCATGATGATGGGCTTGGCGTACTTACAGTTTTTCGGATATTTTTTGCGCCAAACTCTCAAACACTCACTCGCAAAAAAAGCAGCTATGGCAATTGCCAATGGCGATGATCAGGCATTGAAGCGCTTAGGCTCAGTGGTTCCGTTTGATGTGTTTCATCGTGTGTCTCGAGCCGAATGGGACACCTTGTTGTTCTTCTATGGTGTTGTGATGTGTGTTGGCGGTTTAAGTTTACTTGGCTACCTCGAACTGGTTTCAAACGTCATGTACACGCAATGGAACCCAGTCTGGGCAAACGTAATGGTTGGTGTCCTATCTGCAATCGTCGATAACATTCCGGTTATGTTTGCTGTACTGACTATGGAACCAAACATGTCGATGGGCAACTGGCTACTGGTCACATTAACCGCAGGTGTCGGGGGCAGTTTGCTTTCCATCGGATCCGCGGCAGGCGTCGCTTTAATGGGAGCCGCGCGTGGGCAATACACCTTCTTTGGCCACTTAAAGTGGGCTCCCGTCATCGCCTTGGGTTATGCCGCCAGTATTGCGGTACACTTGTGGATGAATAGCGGTTTATTTACTTAAAAGCACCGACAATCAGGTACTTAACTTGCAACACAACCTAGCGGTCGGATGGATGGTTAACGCCATCCATCACTTCAATCGCTCCCAACTCATATGGGTTGACGCCCTCTAAGCAGCCGACATTATAGCCATACTCACTCGGGTCAGAACGACGCTGATGGTGCGTATAAATACCGCACTCGCCACAGAAAAAGTGCTTCGCAGTGTGTGTATTAAATTGATACTGCTTCAAGACGTCTTCGCCTTGCACAATACGAATACCGTTCAAAGGTACAGATGCGACAATCGCGCCACGACGTCGACACATAGAACAGTCACACCGTCTCGGTTTCTCAATACCATTGGGTAACGCCAGTTCCAACTCAACTTTTCCACAGTGACAACTCAGTCGATGTAATGTGTTGATTTGGGTGTTGCCAACTTTCTTAATCATAACTTTTCCTTGTTGTTTTTCTATCTGTGTACATTATGTTAAACAGGTTAATATCATCATAATCTCGTCCAAAAACTCGACATCCATCACTTTTCGCGACATTTTATTTGCCGATTTGTTAGTTGCTATTTTGGCGACTGTCTATCGCGTCCGTGAGACGTGTTATCTCCGGCGCGTTTTTTAAACCAAGGAAATTAATTTATGGACAAAGATCATAGCCTAAGAGAGAACCTCTTGGCTCTGACGCTCGGCAGTGCGTTAGTGTCACTTGGAGTGATATTTTTTAGCAAAGTAGGATTGCTCACTGGCGGTACGGCTGGCTTGGCGATCTTCCTAACCAAAGTGAGTGACTTCAGTTTTGGTCAGATATTTTTCGCTCTTAACCTCCCTTTTTATATTTTATCTGTGATGCGCATGGGTTGGCGCTTCACTATCAATACCTTTATTGCGGTTTCGATTGTCTCTTTTGCGGTCGATCATCTGCATCATGTGATTGAGATTTCACGAATCGAACCTTTCTATGCGGCACTTTTGGGTGGTGGGCTGATTGGAATCGGTATGTTGGTAATTTTCCGTCACAAAATGAGTTTGGGTGGCTTTAACATTCTAGCGTTGTACCTTCAGGAACGTTTTGGAGTTCGAGCGGGTAAAGTTCAAATGGCGTTAGATTGTGCCATCGTGGTGATGTCACTGTTCATTGTAGATGTGCACCTTATCGCTCTATCTGTTCTAGGTGCCATCGCAACGAACTTGATTTTGGCGATGAACCATAAACCAGGACGATACCAAGCAAAAGCGCAAGCAGCATAATCATCGCTGCATAGTCAACAACCCTAAAGCCCCCAGCCAGTCACTCGGGGCTTTTTTCATTCAACGCTAAGATCACGTCAACGAGCTCGTTTTGCAGTGCTGCTGCATCTCTTCATCCAATTTAGCTTTATATTTCTGACTAAGATGGAAGTGTACTTGCATCAACAAGTCATGTGCGTGGAACAGCTCAAACGCGTCGCTACCATTTTGCTGACAAATAGCCTCACAGCGCTCAGCATGCACTTTGGCTTCTTGCGGTTTATCCGCTTTAAGCAAGCTCATCGCTAAGCGATACTCTGCGCGCTCTTCTTGCATCCAACCCCCTGCCACTTTCCAATAGTCTAGCGCGAGTGTCGCTGCTTCTAACATCTTCGATTTTTCCATGCACGTGCGCTCAGCCAGCGCTTCGTACTGACATGCTAAGTTGTTCGCAGTGATCGCGATAGCGCGCGCTAATGGCCCTTCTGCATCGTTCGGCGTCGTTCCTAACGCTGCCTTCACCAACCATTGACTCGCCAGTTCAAGCTGAACAAGTGCAGAAAGTTCATTCGAAATCAAAGCGTAAACTCGGCGTTGTTCTTGCTCTTCCAATAATTCCATATTGTCAGTGCCATCTACGAAATAGCGCGCAACGGCAATACTGCGTTGAAATGCAAAACTCTCGGCAACCTTGCGTTCATCAAAGTGCTCTAAACAAGTAAGAAACTGTTCTGGGCACTGGAGATGCCCAATAGCGGTATGCAGCATCAATGCGAATATTCGCTCGATTTGGGTAACGTCTTCCACCTCGCTCAGAGCCGTTTCTAGCTGAGCATAAACTTGTTCGGGATTTTCCTCGTGATGCTGCCAACACTCACTCATGAAGGCATCAAAATCCGTTTTGAAAGGCATGTCCTTATTGTCCTTCTTCTATTCGTATAACGATTATGAAACTCTACACTATCGTTACCCCTGTGTAGCACGCTTAATCCCAATACGAGAATCGCCTCACTTAAAGCGGTGTACCTTGCTCCAACGCGAGCAAACGTTGCTTGCGCTCCACTCCACCTGCATACCCAGTCAGTTTTCCGCTTTTGCCAATAACGCGATGACAAGGCACCACGATAGAAATCGGATTCTTCCCGTTTGCTAACCCAACAGCACGCACAGCTTTAGGGTTACCTATCGCATTCGCGAGATCTTGATAGCTCCACGTTTCCCCATATGGAATGGTCGTTAGTGCCTGCCAAACTTGATTTTGAAAATCAGTGCCTGTCGCTGCAAGGGGCAAATCGAATTCGTTGCGCAGACCAGCAAAGTATTCATCCAGTTGGGTGACAGCTTGGCGCAAGACCGGATGCTGCTCGTCTCGCACTCCCAGCTCACTCGGCTTAGTGGTGCATGTTTCAAACCAAATGCCAAGTAAGCCCTCAGCGTTCGATTGGATAGTCACCGTTCCTAGTGGACTCGGCATTTCGGTATAAAATGTTTTCATGATTGATTCCATAAGTGAAACGTCGCGTAGCTTCCCCAAGGGGCCGCAGTGTGCGTATTCAGTGATGGGTAACGCTGCATCGCCTTTTTCACCACTAAGTCTTTATCTAAAAAGCAATCGGGTTGAGATTGCCCTCGCAGTTGAGCATAACTGACGGTCCAAGGTCCAATGCCTTTCAAAGTTAGCCACTGCTGGGGGTCAGCTTCTGAGTTGTCCTGCATAAACTGGGCGAAGCGCACTAGCGTCTCTTTACGGCTTTGCGGCATGCGCAAAAAGCTCACGTCGGCGTTTGCAATATCACTGGGAGTCGGGAAAAAACGTTTTTCTGACTCTCCACTAAGTGTGGCCACCAATAAGTTAAGTTGACCAATCGCCGCTTTAACCGACACCTGCTGGCCTAAAATCGCTCTAACCCCTGCTTCCCATGCATTCCATACACCAGGAATACGAATACCTTTACTCGACACGAGCCCAGGCGCGACATACTCCAAATGCTGCTCAACAGTACAAATATCAGCGTCAAGATCGAACATACGACGAATGTCAGACACCAAGTTTTGCAGCTTCGTTACGTCTTCAATTTCAAACGCCAGTTCTAAGTATCCTTCACCTTTTGTCGCTTTAAACCAGGCTTTGCTGTTATCCAAAAAAACGTTGCGCTGATAACTCTCATCCCTCACCAGCTCAACCCCCTCAACCGCTCGCAAACGATAGAAGTCCAACATGTGCGACCAATTCAACTCACCTCGATAAGGTAAGGCAATTCGATTGCAACCCGCACCATCAAACTCTTTACGGCGTACTTGAGAAGGCGTTAGTTTGAGAAACTTTTGAAAAGCATCGTTGAAGCGGCGCGTACTGTTAAAACCGGACGCAAACCCCACGTCGGTGACCGACATAGAGCTGAAGTGAAGCAACTGTTTGGCAAACATTAGTTGCTGATATTGCGCATACTGCTTGGGTGACATACCTAGATACTGCTCAAATAACATACGTAAGTAACGGTCAGAAATCCCAACACGCTCAGCCAACTCAGACACCGAATGGTGATGCAACTCCCCTCTATCAATTAACGAAATCGCTCGTTGAAAGGTCGTCTCGACACCTTTCCATGCCCAAGATCCAGGAGCGCTATCAGGTCGACAGCGTAAACACGGACGGTACCCTGCTTGAAGGGCTTGCGTCTTATCAGCGAAATACTCAACATTTTCTTCTTTAGGCAAATTTGCCGGGCAAATCGGACGACAAAAGATTCCCGTTGTTTTTACCGCCACATAAAATCGCCCATCAAAACGACTGTCTCGCGCGACTCGCGCCTTGTGACACTGCTCAAAGGTCAGTGAGGTATGGGGGTGAATAAACATAGTGCTTTCCTTGCTCATGCCTTTTGTCATTTATTGTTCATAGGCATCGTTCAATATAGTGTTATTGTAGCTTGCTTAAGCGCCCATAATTAGCCATTTTCGGAACTCAATATTGAGATTTATTGGCATTAGCGCTTTTGTACACTAAAGTTAGATCCAGAACATCACAACAACGTCGGCTAAAGGGAATTGGCATGGACTTACATACTTGCGTAATTGTATTAAGAAACCAAAAGGTTATTACCAGTAAATCCGTAGATCATTCTATTGGAATCATCGAACGAGACTCAGATAACGAGATCTCAGAAATTCAGATTAATGCGACGGATGGACGTAATATTCGAACTTATCACTACAACAATGTAGAGGAGTCATTAGAGAGCTTAATGAACCTCTGACGGTTTTCTTTAACGCACCTTTCTCCCTTGTTAAAAGCGAAAGCAATAGAGCACAGTACATGTGCTCTTTTTTTGTTTAACAGAAAAAATGTTTATCGAAAATAATGACAGACCTTGATTTAAAACAGACAATAATCGGCAAATTAAAACCCAAAAAACATTTCAAGATATTGATTTAAAATAACAAAAACCTCTCATTCGATTTTTTAGAACGAGTTTATCAAAATCCTCCCGTTATTTTTATGTTCGCCTCTACCTAAACTGTTCTCAACAGCACGGGAGCACACGCTTCCCACTCATTGAAAAGAGTCAGAGGACAGAATCATGAAAGCACTATTACAGAAAATTACCACGTCAAACGCAGGTTACAACGCACTATCACTTCGCGTTCCAATCGGCATTATCTTTATGGCGCACGGCGCACAAAAACTGTTTGGCTGGTTTGGTGGCTACGGCCTAGAAGGCACAGGTCAGTGGATGGCATCTATCGGTTTAGGTCCTGGCGTACTCATGGCGTTACTTGCGGGCAGCGCAGAGTTCTTTGGCGGCTTGTTCATTTTACTTGGTCTGCTAACTCGACCAGCAGCGGTTGCTTTGGCGTTCACGATGGTGGTAGCGATATTCTCTGTCCACTTTGAGAATGGCCTGTTCATGGCAAACAACGGTTACGAGTTTGGCTTGGCATTACTGGCAGCGAGCGTTTCTCTGGCGTTCTCTGGCGCAGGTAAAGCAGCGTTAGATAACTTTTTAAACAAAAAGCTCTCTTAAGGAGGCCTTATGATTACGGTAAGACATGCAGCAGACCGAGGTCGAGCAAACTTTGGCTGGCTTGATAGCAAACATACGTTTTCTTTTGGTAGCTACTACGATCCTCAACATATGGGCTTTTCTGAGCTGAGAGTCATTAATGACGATGTAGTCAAGCCTGGCGCGGGTTTTGATACACATGGCCACCGTGATATGGAGATCATCAGCTATGTGTTGGAAGGTGTTATCGCACACAAAGACAGTGAAGGTAACGTCAAAACACTACCTGCAGGTGAATTCCAACTCATGTCGGCAGGGAAAGGGATTTACCACAGTGAGTACAATGCGTCGAACCAAGATACGCTGCGGTTTCTACAGATTTGGATTCAACCGAACACATTTGGAACCAAACCAGGTTATCAGCAAAAAGATTTTGGTCGCAATCCTGGGTTAACGACTATCGCTACTCCAACTGGAGAAAACGGCACGCTACTTATTAAGCAAGATGCGACTTTGCATCAGTTAATTCTTGAGCCAAGTAGCGAACTAAACTTTGAGATTGAGTCGGGCCGAAATCTATTCATCCATCAAGTGACAGGCAGCCTTAGTGTCGACAATACCACTTTGACGGCTGGCGACGGCGCGAAGATTGAACACCAAAGTAAGGTTGTTTTGCGCAATACATCAAACGAAAGCACAACAGCCCTGTTGTTTGACTTACCATAACTATCGATTCATCGAGATAAAAACAAAGCCGCCTTAATTTCTCAAGGCGGCTTTTTCGTTTTTCTGGCTTTGCATTCAACGCTATTCGTCGGAAGTGCCAGAACCAATTTGCTGAAAACTGTAAGCGGTCAGTGGATCGATCTCTTTGACAATTTCTTCCACTTGCTTAATCGCGTCTACAGACGAGCTAGCTTTACGATAGCTCAAATAGATAGGGCGACACCAATCTTCTACTCCAGACACCTTGTGAAGCTGCCCATTAGCGATAAATGGCTCCACGAGAGAGATTGGTAAGTACGCGGCTCCACCCTTCTCTAAAATAAAGTCCAATGCGATACGCGCTGTTGAAGTGCGTAAATATGGAGCTGGAATCTTAGGGTGACGCTCAGAATGCTCTGAGGAGAAACGCGTCCCCCAGTCAACGTACACATATTTGTTTTCGAAAACGGTGTCTAAAGAATCTTTCTCAGTTGATACCAGAACGAGAACAACATCCGCCACTTTTTTACAGTTAAGCTCATCAGCTTTGATCTGATCGAACGCAAATGCCATATCTAACGTGCGCTCTAGCAAGCTACGACTGAGCATCTCACGTCCCATCACTTCTGCCATGAAGCCATAACCACCAAACGAATCTGTGACGACACTTAAACAATTCTGTAAATAAGCGTCCCAAATGTTTGGCGTGCCACCTAACGTTAGTTGCAGCGCTTTGCCATCTTCAAGCGATAATTCTAGCTTCGCTTGTTGCAATGTAGTGACCATTACCTCGGCATAGCTGATTAAGCGCTCACCTGCAGAGGTCAACTTTATGTTATTTCGATCACGAATAAACAATTGCGTATCGAAGTAACTTTCCAATTGTTTGATACGTGCGCTCACAGCGGCTTGGGTAATATAAAGGTTCTCAGCAGCACGTCCGAAGTGACGAACTCTTGCCAGCTCTAAAAATGTTCGAAAGACTTTTACATCCATAAACCATCTCCTGGTTAATATAAAACCAGATTAACAACTAATTAAAATCATGACGACAAAAAAGTTTTGTTTTTCTTTTGTTAGATTTAAGCCTAATTTTCGCCGTAAGTTCACTACATTCATCAATAACGGTTACAGAGGCTGTTGACATGTCTGACACTGAATTCCGTCATGGCAAAAAACGTTTTTACGATAACGTAAAATTCCCACGCGGCTTTGCAAAGTCTGGCGATTTTACTCTTTCAGAAGAGGAAATCCTAACAATTTATGGGGATACAATGCTTGGCTTAGAGTCAGGCGAATTAACACCTGAAAACAGCGAAGAGAAACACTTCATCAAGGTGTTAGAAAACCCGGGCAAAGCAAAAACAAAACTTGAGCGTACGTGGCTAAAGTACACCCAACTTGCTCGTGGTCGCAAGCGCTTCCATACGCTAAATGGTCGTAACAAGCCTGACGCCACAGAAGAATACATTGAAGAGAGTTTGGTTGAAGACGATTAATAACCAATAACCTAGTTCTCGCCTTTTTCTAGCAGTAGGCGAAAGCTCGTTTGACTTTACTGAGCGAGCAAGACAAGCTCATTTCTTCTCCTAAAGCCCAAGGGGGCATTCTCCCAAGGGCTTTTTTAATATTTGGGTGATGACCGTTTACTTGGCGAGCGTCGCAATCTTTTTCAGAAAGCTCTCTTTCAAATGCTCTTGGTCATATTCCAAGTGATAGGTGTTGTGGAAGCCAATTTTTAGCTCAACACCATTCCCTCTCAAGAAAACGTTGTACCCATCGTAGTCAGAAAACGCTTCTACACCTTCATACATTTTACCAAATTCGGTTGGCGTACCGTTGTTCATCACACATTCGTAAGCCTGTAGTACTTTGCTCGGATCTAACTCATTTTTCATACCGAATTCCTCACTGGTTTACACATTTCAATTATGGTTAAAGAATGAGCGCCATGCCATATCTAACCCATAATATTTGAAGTTCGTGTGCGATTTCGCACTCTGTAGGTTGTTAAAAAACAAGGTTAAGTGCGAAGGCAGAACTTAATTTAGATCATAAATTTTATCTATTGATTCGTCAGTTTCATAATGCAATTTCTTTGTAAAAAATCGTCTTATAAAAGCATTTAGATATAAAAATCGTCGACAAAACCAACATTGGTTAAAGAAAAAGCAAAATTTTGACCTAAAACAATAGCAGTTCGCCATTACTTATTTTATAATGCGAATTAATGTTTCAGTACATCGTCAATTCCAATAACTAGGGGCACAAAATGAGACTTATCCCGTTAACTCGAGCAGCACAAGTAGGTAAGTGGGCAGCTGCGCATATCGCTAAGCGTATCAACGACTTTAAACCTACTGCTGAGCGTCCATTCGTTCTGGGTCTACCAACTGGTGGCACTCCTCTAGCAACCTACAAAGCCCTAATCGAGCTTTACCAAGCCGGCGAAGTCAGCTTCAAAAACGTCGTGACTTTTAACATGGATGAGTACATTGGCATCCCTGCGGATCACCCAGAATCTTACCGCTCGTTCATGTACAACAACTTCTTTAATCACATTGATATTCAAGAAGAAAATATCAACCTACTGAACGGTAACACAGACGATCACGACGCAGAATGTAAGCGTTACGAAGACAAAATTAAGTCTTACGGCAAGATCAACCTGTTCATGGGCGGCGTGGGTAACGACGGTCACATCGCGTTCAACGAGCCAGCGTCATCTCTTTCTTCTCGTACTCGCATCAAGACCCTCACTGAAGACACTCGCATTGCGAACTCTCGCTTCTTTGACGGCGATATCAACCAAGTGCCTAAATACGCGCTGACTATCGGTGTTGGTACGCTTCTAGACTCAGAAGAAGTGATGATCTTGGTCACTGGCCATAACAAAGCTCAGGCACTTGAAGCAGCCGTGGAAGGTTGTGTAAACCACCTATGGACAGTTTCTGCTCTTCAACTTCACCCTAAAGCGGTGATCGTATGCGACGAACCAGCTCAACAAGAACTGAAAGTGAAGACAGTGAAGTACTTCTCTGAGCTAGAAGCAGAAAACATCAAAGGCTTTTAACCCATAGGATGGCAGCCTAGAAACACACTAAAAATACAAAACCCGTGTTGAACACGGGTTTTTTCTTATCTGAACAGCGGGCTTAAGTCGTCAATAAGCTTTAATACCAAACTGACGAAGACGCTTAGGAAGCACTTCATCCAACTTGTCTAGTTCACTCGGTTCGACTTCGATAAGATTGAAATGATGCTGCTCATAAACAGTACGAATGGTCTCACGGTCGGCCTGAGCCATCTCCCCATCGTCACTTCCCCAAAATTGCAAATAGACTTTGCCGCCTGGTAAGTAAAAATCGCTAGTGACATCTTGGTCAATCGGCAGCTGACGCTCATAAGCGTGCACTACACCAGCCAAGTACAGCCAGTTGTCAATGAGCAACTCCCCCTTAGAGCGCACGTAATGCCCATCTAATGTTCGGTGCTTGGCTTCAAATTTTTGGCGAAAGCTTGAGTACGATTTATCCGTAGAATGTGACTCCGCGTCTTGCCCTAAAAACTCAATGACAGACTGCTTAAGACGCTTGTTACGCAGCACCACATCGTGCCATACGACAAAGGTATTTTGTGTTTCTTTATCGGTTCTTTGCTGCCCACCAGCGCGCACACCAGCTTCTGTGACACTCCATCCCTCTTCGGATTTGGTCAACCAACCCAGTTCACTCAAAAGCTGATTCATGCGCTTCGCATTCAATTTCAGCTTTTCACCCAGTTGTGTCGCGCTCAATGTTTTCCCTGAGCTGGGAGTCAGCTCAATATGTAAGTTGGTCGGCCAGACGATGAACTGGCCAAATTTAGGGTGATCCACATACTCACCGCCAAACTTTGCCCCTTCTTCGGTCAAAATCCACTTTTCATCTTGGCGAACGATGTAGCCTGCACGTTTGAGATCGGCAAACAGCAGCTTAGCTTCTACCTTGCGCATTTTCGCTAATGCCGACGTCGATATTTTTTCAGACATGTGGGTACCTCATGCTGCTGCAAAATGAACACTATGTCGTCATAGTAACGCATTGATTTCACGGCTTGAAGTCAGGCAAACAAGATTTCGTGTTACAAATGGCAAAGCCAGCGTATAGGTGCTGGCTTTGTTATTTCGGTAAAAAAGCGAATGTTATTTAATAAAAGCGATGCATCCTTGCAAAATCACTAAATTCACAATGTCGATGAAGAATGCACCGACAATTGGAACCACCATAAATGCTTGTGGTGATGGACCATATCGACTCACGATGGAGCCCATATTCATGACCGCAGTCGGTGTAGCACCTAACCCAAAACCGCAGTGTCCGCTAGCGATCACCGCCGCATCGTAGTTGCCTCCCATCATGCGGAATGTTACGTAGTAAGTGAACATCGCCAACACTGCCGACTGAATAGCAAGAATAATAAGGAATGGGATCGCAAGATCGAAAATATTCCACAATTTCAAACTCATCAAGGCCATGGCAAGAAATAGAGATAGTGCAACCGTGCCAAGAATATCAACGGTTTCTAAATCAACCTTGCGCGCCTTCGTCACTTCCATGATGTTAGTGATAACAACACCAATAAACAGCGCATACACAAAATCGGGAATCATTAGCCACTTGATGTCAAAACTGCTTACCCAACTCTCCAGATACTTCGCGCCTGTCACGCAAAGTAAAATGATGGACAAGCTTTCAACGACTCTTTTCGCTGTGACACGATCTTCCTCATGTTCGTTGTACGTCACCAGTTCAGGGAAACTCTGATGACTTTGATTGGTGCGTCCGTATTCCGATTCCAAGTTGTGTTTGTTTAGTAGTTTTTGTGCAACAGGGCTGCCAATAATCCCGCCCATCACCAAGCCAAATGTAGCAGAAGCCATTGCCACCTCTAGAACATTATGCAGACCATACATTTCTTGAAAAGTTTGCGACCACGCAGCTCCAGTTCCATGCCCGCCAGAAAGCGTAATGGATCCGGCGATCAACCCCATGAGTGGATCTAACCCCAGCGCTGTTGCTAAGGACACGCCGACCGCATTTTGGATAAGAATGTAGATCGATGCCACAACTAGGAAGATGAAAACCTTCGCACCGCCTTTAATCAGTTGGGTGTAATTTGCCGCTAAGCCAACGGTTGCAAAAAACATCAGCATAAAGACGTTTTGCAGTGGTAAATCAAAGGAAACATCCACACCGTTTAAGTGCATCGTCGTGATGACGCAAGCGACCACTAGACCACCAACAATTGGCTCTGGAATATTAAATTTTTTTAAGGTTGGTAACTTGGTATTGATGAACTGCCCTAAAAACAACACGCAAATTGCGACGAGGAACGACTCCTGTGGGCCGATAGATATTACCTGATTCATGAGACCTCTTTACTCTACTCTTTCTCATTCATTGAGCACGCGCTCAACGTGAGATAGGTGCCTAAGCCAGTCAGATTGCCTCTCGAAACTTTTGTTTTCTAGGCCTCTTTGACCATCAATTCTCATCAAGTAAGAAATAGGCAGACCTAAAATTATGCTAATTATCATTCAGTGAGAATATTCATTTAGAACAGGTGATAAGTGTATTAATGGGAAGAGAAAAACAACACTTCTCAACTTATGAGAAGCAATTAATTTCCATATAAAACAAAACCTCAAAACAACGACCACATAGGTGGATATTTAGAGCGAATGAGACAGGCGGATACACTAGGTTTTAAATTATTACTTTCTCTCTAATGCACTAGGTGTTATACATATATATAACACCATCTCAACCAAGAGATTCACTCATGACTAATTGGCATGATCGCCAACCGATATTTCGACAGTTGGCAGACCAGATCACGCAGCAAATACTGCAAGGTGTCTGGCAAGAAGGCGATGCTCTGCCCTCCGTCCGTAGCATCTCTGCAGATATGAAAATTAACCACCTCACCGTTATGAAAGGCTATCAATTGCTTGTTGATGACGGGCTAGTGGAGAAAAAACGCGGTCAAGGTATGTTTGTCGCTTCAGGAGCAAAGCTCAAATTACTCGCAGACGAGAAGGCACGTTTTCTTCAGCAACAAATTCCGCAGATAGCCGACACAATACAGCGTCTGGATATGTCACTCGACGAATTCATTCAACAACTAAAACCACACTTGAAAGGTGACCAATGAGCGCATTAGTCAGTGTAAACAACGTCTCCAAGCAATATCAGCAACAAGGAGAAGCACTGCATGAAGTGAGTTTCGACCTACATGCAGGACAAGTACTTGGCTTACTCGGCCATAATGGCGCAGGTAAATCAACGCTTATTAATGCCCTACTCGGTGCACATGAATATCAGGGCACTATTCGTATCAACGGATTTGAACCTATTATGCAACGCGACAAGATAATGCAGAGCTTATCCTACATCTCGGATGTCAACGTTCTGCCAGATTGGATGACCGTTGCTCAACTGCTTAACTATACCGAGGGCGTGCATCCAGGGTTCAATCGCGCCCAAGCAGATACGCTACTTCGTCAAACGGACATCAAACCTCGTGCGCGCATCAAATCTTTATCCAAAGGGATGAAGGTGCAATTACACCTCGCGATTGTGATCGCGACCAACACCCAAATCCTCATATTGGATGAACCGACACTCGGGTTAGATCTCGTGTATCGCGAGACGTTTTATCGTCACTTATTGGAATGGTTTCACGACGGCGAGCGCGTGTTGATCATCGCCAGTCATGAAGTATCAGAGATTGAGCACTTGCTGACAGATGTTCTGATTCTTAAGCATGGTCGCCCCGTTCTGCAAACCTCGATGGACAGTATCAGTGAAGACTATTTCATTCTTGAAGCCAACGACGAGCACCGCACACAAATTGAAGCGATGAACCCACTCTCGTCACAAAAAGGCCTCGGTTCAACGAAATGGTTACTCAAAGCCCAGTATGCCCAACAAGCAGAAACAATGGGTTCCATCCATGGGGTGAAGTTAGCGGATCTATTTTTAGCATTGCAGAAGGAGGCAGCGTAATGCGTTCAGTTGTCGCGATGTTGCAAAAAGAGTGGTTAGAAAACCCTCTTGTTTTACGTATTCCACTGTTTGTGTTGGCGTGTGGAGTTATTCTCTTTGTGAGTTTAATGAGTAACGATACTCTACAACACAATATGTTTTTCCAAATGAGCTTTGGTGGCGATGTCAGTGACATTCACAAAGAGCTTGGTGATGACGTCAATATGTTGATTTCCGGAGGAGCAGGGCTGCTGTCTATCTTGTTAGCCGTTCAGTACTTCCCAAGAACGCTACGCAAAGAACGGGC
Source organism: Vibrio sp. 2092 (assembly GCF_033339635.1). Classification (NCBI taxonomy): domain Bacteria; kingdom Pseudomonadati; phylum Pseudomonadota; class Gammaproteobacteria; order Vibrionales; family Vibrionaceae; genus Vibrio; species Vibrio sp. 2092. The sequence continues at coordinate 79,612 of NZ_JAWOUY010000019.1, forward strand.
GGAAGGCAGCATTATGTTTTGGCGCAGTATGCCTGTCAGTGACATAAAAACCCATTTAGTGAAGCTAGGATTTGGCTTATTGGTGATTCCGCTTGTCTGCTCGGTGCTCGTACTCGCTGCAAATTTAATGTTGTGGTTGCTGAACATCTCTACTGATCACCAATTGGCTTTATTGTACCGCCAAGCCTCGTTAGGTTACGTGCTGCTGCATTGGGGAGAGTTTTTAATCAGAATGTTGTTCACCGGTATTCTGCTGTTACCGCTGGCATTAACTGCGATGGCTATTTCACAAAAAGTGAACTCACCACTGGTCATTTTGTTTATCGCCATTTATGCGCTGCGTTGGATGCCTATCGCACTTTTTGGTTTCTACGGGCTAGATCAGTTTTTCTCCGAAGTGCTTTACCTTCCGCTGCACGCCATTATTACACCAAACCCATTCAATGCCATTCCTCAAGCGGGTTGGTTAAACGTTGGCATTTACGCCTTCATTGGTATTCTTGGTTGGACAGCTAGCCTCAAGTTCAGCCGAACTATCCAATAATGCTTCGTTCAATAAACGACCAAACCAAGTCATAAAAAAACGGTCACAACCAGTGTTGTGACCGTTTTATTTCGCCTCTAGGAGCTCATCCACTTAACTTTAACCAAGGAATGAAATGTAGCCTTGCAAGATAATTAAGTTGACGATGTCGATAAAGAAAGCGCCCACAATTGGCACCACCATAAATGCTTGTGGCGACGGGCCAAATCGGTTAACGATCGAACCCATGTTCATTACGGCTGTTGGGGTTGCCCCCAAGCCAAAACCGCAGTGCCCCCCTGCAATAACAGCAGCATCGTAGTTGCTTCCCATCACTTTGAACGTAACATAGTACGTAAAGATTGCTAAGACGACAGACTGCACAGCTAAAATAACCAAGAATGGAATCGCTAGATCGAAGATATTCCATAACTTCAAGCTCATCAGAGCCATCGCTAAGAACAGAGATAGCGATACCGTACCTAACATATCTACCGTTTCGGCATCTAACTTACGAATCTTGGTCACTTCCAAGAAATTCGTAATGATCACACCAATGAATAGCGCATATACGAAGTCTGGAATCATCAGCCATGAGATTTCATACGTGCTTACCCATTGCTCGACATACTTGGCCCCAGTAACACAGATCAGTAGGAAGAAGAGTTTCTCCACCACTTTTTTCGCCGTTACTTTATCTTCTTCGTATTCATTGTAAGTCACCAACTCCGGGAATTTCTCGTGAGTTTTGGCATCTCGACCACCACGACCATACTCAGACTCTATGCTGTTCTTTTCGACTAGGCGCTGCGCTACAGGGCTACCAATGATACCGCCGATGATCAAACCAAAAGTCGCTGATGCCATTGCAATTTCTAAGACGTTATCCAATCCATACACGTCTTGAAAGGTTTGTGACCACGCAGCACCTGTACCATGACCACCAGACAGAGTAATCGAGCCAGCAATTAACCCCATCAAAGGATCTAAACCGAGCGCCGCCGCAAGTGAAACGCCAACGCCGTTTTGTATGATGATGTAAAACGATGCGACAGCTAAGAAGATAAAAACCTTCGCACCTCCTTTCATCAACTGAGTGTAATTTGCGGCCAAACCAACTGTCGCAAAAAACATTAACATAAACGTATTTTGTAATGGCAAGTCGAACTCTAAATCGATGCCGTTGAAATGAAGAGCAGTAATCATGCAGGCTACAATAAGACCACCTACAATCGGCTCAGGTATGTTGAATTTCTTTAAAATCGGTAGCTTAGCATTAATAAAATGCCCCAGGAAAAGCACACTAATTGCGACCAAGAAGGACTCCAGTGCACCTACAGATATTAAATGATTCATATCGCCTCTTATTATTGTTCTCTTCATTCTCCGTAATGAATGAGTGTTAGTTTAACCTTCGTTCAATAGCAAATTTTCTCGCTTTATTGTTTCGAAAATACTCAAAAAGTTGGTGTAGATGCGCCTTAGGCTAGTTTAAGGGGCGCTCCTTAAGCGATGTGTCAGTTTTTACGCTGTTAGCAAGCCCTTAAATGTGAAAGGAGCTGATACAGCTCCTTCAAATGGCCCCTCGCAATACCTTTGCGTTATCGCTTGGGGTGTCGTGTTGTGAGTAAATTCTGGGTGACACTTTCTGAACCACTTCGGGCTCCCTTACTTAAACAGAATGTGTCAATTACTATCAAACAAAGTTCCTTCCCGTTGTAACCGCTAAACGCCGAGAGCGCGTTCAAAACAATTGGGTTTGCCTGTTCCTGTCGTAGCTTTTCAACTCTGGCTCATGGTGTATAAACGAGCCGAATCCAAGGAAACTCTCAGGCTGCAACAAACGTTTTCGTCACAACGGAGCAGGATTATAACATATCGCTGATAATTTTCTTCAATTCAGTGACATTCACCAACCCCATAGTTAAACCTTGCAATGATTAACTGCCTATTATCATTTTCACAGATAAAAATCGAAGCACAGTTACTCAGTAAGCTTCTTAGAATACGATGCATAGCTAATAACTTCACCGCCGTTCTTATCCAAGAGGTCTTGATAAACGCCCTAGAGAACCAAGCAGCCGAAATATGCGATGTTATCATGATTGCTTTTCGAGACCGACGTCCCGACTTTGGCTAATGAGTACACCCCCAACTATGCATCAGACAAAAACATGTATAATTTTTTATACAAGTTATTCAATAACAAGAGTCCCACATGAACATTCATTCGCTTTGCGCTGCGCTATTACTCAGCATCGTCTCATCAGCTACAGCAGCTGAAAACATTCGTATTCAATATTCTCCCATAGAGACAACTCATGAAAAAATCGCCCAACAATCTATTCAAAGCAGCGATGTAAACACCATCTTTGTTGAGCTGTCTCAGGCCTACTTTCCATTTGATCAAGCTCTCACGCTGGTTTACGGCGGAGAAGATGGTCCAATGTATGATCCTGATACACACACAATATACGTTCCTTACACTTTTTATTTGGAGTCGCTCAATTACTTCTCCAATAATCAGTATGAAGAACGCTTCGGAAAATCCCCAAAAACAGGGGCGCTAGATACGTTATTGCACACTTTACTTCATGAAGCTGGACATGCTTACATCGAAGATCAAAGCATCCCTGTTCTCGGAAAAGAAGAAGATGCGGTCGATAATTTTGCCACTATTTTAATGATTGACTTCCTAGAAGATGGCGCAGATATGGCCATTAGCGCCGCCGACATGTTCGCATTCGAATCCGACGACAGACCGGACTACTACGATTTTGGCGAGTACATTGACGAACACAGCTTTGATTTGCAGCGTTACTTTTCAACGTTATGTTTGGTGTACGGTAGTGATCCTGAGCAATACAAAGCCTTACTCGATGAAGTAGAAAAAGACTACCTGCGTGATCGCAAAGAGTTCTGCCAATTCAATTACGGCAACATTCGCGACAATTGGCTGCATTACTTGCAAAACAATGAACCAAAAGAAAATTCGCCACGTAAAAGCGATTAGAAAATCTCAAATAAGAAGACCGCAATGACAAAACTCACCATATTTTATGACGGAACCTGCCCGCTTTGTGTCAAAGAGATGAAGGCGCTAAAACAACGCGATTCCAAGCAGCACATCAAAACCGTCGATATCTATAGTGATACATTCGCAGATTATCCGCAGATCGATCCTGAACAAGCCAACACCATTTTGCACGCCCTCAACGAAAAGGGGGAGCTTCTGCTTGGGTTGGACGTGACTCATCGTGCGTGGCAATTAGTTGGTCGCGGTTGGCTCTACGCTCCACTGCGTTGGCGCCTCGTTAAACCTGTTGCTGACTGGCTTTACCTCAAATTCGCAAAGAATAGGTATCGCGTCTCATATTGGTTAACAGGGACTTCTCGTTGCAATAGTGGGTCTTGTTCACGTTAATTGTGATCCCGCTTAAAAATGCTACGACCTTCGTCTAGATTTACAAATTTCCAGTACTTCTGATTGAGTAACTCGGTTAATCTCTAAGCATTACAACAATAAGTATTAACACTTTTATCAGGTAAGCTTATTCAGCTTGTCACTTGTAACGCTGCGCCGAGAGAAGGACGTCTCTATGAATCTGACGATCAGAAAACGACTATATATCCTTTCAATAATTCCAATTCTAACTATGGCAATAGGCATGATGTGGTTCACCTACCTACAAACCACTGCCTACAACGAGCACGAGATTGAGCAAACTCGAAGTCGAATGATGGAGATGAAAAAAGCCGAACTCAAAAGTTACGTGCAAATGGCGCGTTCCGCTGTCGAGCCACTACTCGCACAAAATGCCCCACTGGAAGAGGCTCTGCCTATCTTGAAACAACTAGAGTTTGGTCAATCCGGCTACATCTTTGGTTATGATTCAAAAGGCGTTCGCGTCGTGGTGGGTAAAAACACCAAAGGCATCGGGGAAAACTTCTATAACTTGCAGGACAAGAAAGGCAATTACCTGATTCAGGATTTGCTAAAAAATGCCAAAACTGGTGAGTTCACGACTTATTACTTCCCGAAACTCGGTCAGAGTGAAGCACTACCGAAACTCAGCTACTCAGTCTTTATTCCTGAATGGGACTTGATGTTGGGAACGGGTTTCTACACGGACGATATCGACGCCATTGTGGCAGACATGGAAAAAGCCGCACACGAAGATCTCAACACCACACTAACTGCGATAGCCCTGTTTTGTGCCTCGATAACAGCGATAGTTGCAGTCTTTGCCGTATTTGTTAACCGCAGCATCATGAAACCTATTGAGCAGTTTGATGCCTCAATCCACTCTTTCGCACAAGGCGATGCAGATTTAACAGCGCGTATGGAAGAATCTAGCGTGCCGGAGTTCACGCAGCTGAGCCGCAACTTCAATATCTTCGTTGAAAGCCTGCAAGGCATCATCAAGAGTGTTAGCCATGTCGGACAAGAAGTGGTTTCAGAGACCAACGAGATGTCACAGCGTGCATCGCAAGTGGACGAGTTAGCTTCAGGTCAACGTGAAGAAACCGAACAGGTCGCTGCGGCAATGACCGAGATGACAGCAACGGCGCACGAGATTTCAAACAACGCTAACCAAGCAGCGCAATCAGCCAGAGACGCCGATGAAAATTCACAGCAAGCGAAACACATTGTTGATTCCGCAGCAAACTCCGTCGAAGCGCTCGCGCTAGAGGTGTCGGAAGCCAGCACGGTAATTTCTCGTTTAGAGAGCGACGTACAAAACATTTCTTCTTCGCTAGAAGTGATTCAAGACATTGCCGAGCAAACCAACCTATTGGCACTAAACGCAGCCATTGAAGCAGCCCGTGCAGGCGAACAAGGTCGAGGCTTCGCAGTCGTTGCCGATGAGGTTCGTAAACTGGCAAGTCGCACTCAAGACAGCACAGGCGAAATTCACCAAATGATTGAGCAGTTGAAGTCTGGCTCGGATGCAGCAGTGAAAGCCATGGGCTCAAGCCAAGCGCGTGGTGAAGCAACGGTTGAGGAAGCACGAGCTGCCTCTGCCGCACTGCAAGAAATCCAAGCCGCAATTGCTAACATCATGGACATGAACACCCTGATCGCAACAGCAACCGAAGAGCAAAGCCAAGTTGGCCAAGAGATTTCACAACGCATCGAAGTCATCTCTCAACAAAGCAGCCAATCGGCACACCTTGCGAATCAAAACCGCGCAGGTAGTGGCAACCTAAACCACAAAGCTAACGAGCTGTACGACTTGGTCGGTCGCTTTACGGTTTAACGCTTTCCTCACCCATTCTCCATGCAAACAGCGACGCCAAAACGTCGCTGTTTTTATTTCTGCTATCCTCATACGACTTAGCTATAATGCCGCCAACTTAGCACCCATAAGGGCAAACCAGATGATTATTATGACCACCAATTTCGGTGACATCGAGATTGAACTGAACCTAGAACGAGCGCCAGTTAGCTCAAAGAACTTCAAAAAATACTGTGAAGATGGCTTCTACAACGGCACCATTTTCCACCGCGTTATCGATGGCTTTATGATTCAAGGTGGCGGTCACACCGAAGACATGGCAGAAAAGCCAACGCGCGGACCAATCGCGAACGAAGCAAACCGTGGTCTAAAGAACCTTGTTGGCACTATCGCAATGGCGCGTACCGATGCACCGCACTCTGCAACGGCACAGTTCTTCATTAACTTGGAAGACAATGATTTCCTAGACCACACTGCAACTACCAACCTAGGCTGGGGCTACGCCGTGTTTGGTAAAGTGACCGCGGGTATGGATGTCGTAAATCGCATCGCGAAAGTGAAAACGACCTCTAAGCTTGGTCACGATGATGTGCCATGCGATCCAATCATTATTGAGAAAGTGACAGTCAGCGAATAAGCCCATTCATCTCTTCGGAGAAATCGTCGCTATAAAACAATAAAAGCGCCTAACGTTATATGACTTAGGCGCTTTTTGTTTTCGTTGCTGAAACAAATGAGCAGCGAGTTTACAGTGTAAAGAGTGAGCAGTTCTAGCGATTACATTCCTTTGAATAAACTTTGAGATGCACGGCTCACAGGGAGCTTGTTTTCTCCAACGTGCACAAACATTCTGCCAGCAAAGTCTTTGTTTACTTTGCTAATTTTGCACACTTGCACCACGCTTGAACGGTGCACTTGCCAGAACTGTTCTGGGTTAAGCTGCCCTATCAACTCTTTCAACGATGTACGAATCAAATACTCCTGCACTTTGCCTTGTCCTTGTTGGGCATACACAGAAACGTATTTTTCTTCCGCTTTGAAATACAACACATCAGACGTGGCGATCAGATGAATATCTTCCCCTTGCGTCGCTTTGATCCACTGAAGATATTGCGGCGTTTGTGGAGCGGATAATTGCTGCAACTGTTCTAACAGGCTGCTCATCTGCACATTACTGCTTTCTTGCTCTCGCTTAGCAAGGCGTGCTTTCACTCTTTCACACGTCGTCAGAAGGCGCTCATCAGAGATAGGCTTGAGCAAATAATCGGCGGCATTTTGCTCAAAAGCTTTGATGGCGTAATCATCGTACGCAGTGACAAACACAATCAAAGGTGGATTGGCGAGTTGATTGAGTTTTTGCGCTAATGTCATGCCATCCAAAACTGGCATACGAATATCGAGAAACGCAATATCAGGTTGGTTTTGCTCAATGGCTTGCAACGCTTGTTCACCATCGGCGACTTTGGCTATCACCTCTAGCTCTGGCCACACTTCAGCTAGGCTTTTATCAAGATGACGCCTCAATAGCGGTTCATCATCAGCAATAATGGCAGTAAACCCTGTATTCATTCCTTTCTTCCTTGATTACGATTCCATTGGCCAGCTCAGGCGAACACAAACACCACCCTGAGCAGACTCACTGATAGAAACCTCTCCTTGCCCTGCGAACAAAGCTTCAACTCGCTGCTTGAGGTTACTTAAACCGACGCCAGAGCCCATGTGCCCACTAACATGATTCAAGCCAACACCCGTGTCTCTGACTTCAATCTTCAAGTTCTGTCGTTCACGCTTGATGAGCAAACTGATTTCGCCGCCTTCTCGCTTCGGCTCAATACCATGGATGATGGCGTTTTCGATTAAAGGTTGGAGCATCATCGGCGGTAATTCGGTTCTGCCTAGCCCTTCTTCCACTTCAATCTTGTAACTGAGTCGATCACCCAAACGAGTTTGTTGGATGCCTAAGTAAGCCTCAAGTAACGCCGTTTCATTGTCTATGGTGGTGTGTTCTTCGCGTGAGCTTTTGAGCGTCGCACGCAGCAGCGCGGTTAACTGTTCTAGCATTAGCTTGGCTTTATCGACATCTTGCGACATGAGCGCACTGATATTTGCCAAGGTATTGAATAAGAAATGCGGTTCAATCTGGCTTTGCATCTGCTTAAGCTGACTCAGCAACAGCGCACGATCTTGCTCTGCTTTCTCGCGCTTGATGGCTTCCAACTCTCGTTGAGCAACCGCCTCTTTCTCACGCGAGTAAAAATAGAAATAACACATACCGCTAAACAGTAATCCCATTAAGCCAACAGGGATCATATCGGAGATACCAAAATACTCTCCGAGCCAAAATTGCGCATTAATCACCCCAAACAATAAACAGGCAACAAGCGAACACACCACTTCTATCATACGCGGGAGGGTTGGAAACAAACGGTCAATCAACCATGAGAAGAAGATAGCCGAATAGCCAAATCCAAAGCTAACCGCCACATGAATGTAGAATGGACCGCCCCAAACCGAGAGCGTCATTGCTGCGATAAAGAGACAAAATGCCGTGGTCACTAATAAGCTACGCGGCCATCCACTTTTCACCACTGATTTTGCTGAACCCATTTAGAATTTCCCTTTGATGTTAAATACAATCATATGCTTATCATTGATTTGTGCGTAAGCAGATTGGTCGTCTCCGGTTAAAAAGCGTGCGGCAACTTCCACTTCTACACTTTGGTCGCCAGTATCAATCCATTGGTAGTTAAGCCACTGCGTGACAATCACACCGCCATCTTGCGGCGACAACATCACATCCAACGTAGGAGTCACATCACTTAGCCAGCCCATATCCGCTTTGCCGTTCCATGCAGCCCATGCTTCTACATCCCAACTCCAGTGCAGCATTACGTTATGCTGAACGATATTGGCATGCTGAAACCCTTGGGCGTAGCTTGTCGCAAGTAGAGAAACATTATGGTCGGGGATCTGAGAGAGTAATTCGCCACGCTCTATTGCTTGTTGCCATTCACCTTTCGACCATGCACGGCTGTCGTACCAATATTCAGCAATCACGTTGTGTCCGGCTTGGTTTGCCCAGTTCAATCCAATCAAGGCTTGGAATGCGCTGCCCTGCTTCTCAACCGAAACAGGTTGGTAAAGATCGTCTTGCTGAAACTGATAGCCGACACTTTGCTTTTGCCACAGCATGGAACCGTGCATGGCGATGGATTCATCCCACACGGCGATGGCACTGGCGCCAAGTAAACCTCGGCGCACATCATCGTAATAACCAATAAGTTGATACTCGGTATCACCCACCAGCGCATAACGACGAATACCAACACCTTGCTGCTCTGCGGCTTGATCCAGTGCACTCTGGTCTTGTTGCCCCCAGCTTGAATCCGTTGCAATCACCGTCCACTCGCCTGCCATATCGTAGTGTGAGAGTGAAAACACACCCGCACCTTCTTCTGCTACTAAGCCAACCGGGTTTTGTCGATAAGGCTTAAACAGATCCAAAGGTCGGTAGCCATAACCCACGCCCCAATCCACGCGTAACTTACCCAAACTCACATCAAGAGTGGTATCACCGACTTGCCACTCCCCTAGCCAAGCCAGCTCTCGAATCAGCAATTGGTTATCAGCTTCACTCCACCAATCACTCTCTCCTTGTTGGTTGAGGTACAACCCTTGGCTGTACAGAGCGAACAAGCCACTTAAGTTTTGATAGTTCACCTGCACATCCAGTAGCGCATTGAGTGAATCACGAGAGCTGCCCTGCGCTTGCATAAACGCACTGTCACGCTGCTTAGCAGTTTCGTAACTGACAGCCCAATCCCACTCGAAACTCAGTTCATCATTGGCAAAAGCAGGGGCTGACGCGCCCACACACAATGAGGCAGCAATCAAAAAACTAGTGCTTTTGTTAAGGTTAGGCTGGTGCGGTTTCATGTGACTTCCTTGCTCGTTTTCATGCTTCTGTTTGCAAAGCTCAGGCTAAAGCTGAGTCGTGTTGGCCTTCGGCAAATAGCTTGGGTTGTAGAACTTGTTGTCCAGTTGCCAAGGCACGATTTCTTGGTACTCGATAACGGTCTTTTTGCTCGGCTGAATGCTATCAAGCAAGGTCATCTCACTGACATAGTCTTCACCGTTGTCAGTTGCACGTCCGTATTGCGCTTGCTTGGCGAGTTTGCCAGAGCGCAAGTAGAGATCGGCTTTGATTGGAAATGCATCTTGCTCAGACAACCATAAGTCGATCTTCTGATAACTCGCCCCTTTGGTTTTCGCGGTTAACGCAAGGTGATAAGCCGAGACACTTTCTCCGTTCACCGAAACAGTTTCTGTCGCTTTCCATTCACCTAGATAATCTTGACTCCACGTCAGCGTTGATATGTCGCCGATAGACGCTTCACCAAGCAGCTTTTGCATTGGCGTAATTCGAATAGGCCGACGGCTCTTTGGCATTTGCAGCCAGTAGTTATCGCCCATCATCAACATCTTTTGCCCAGCTTCGACTGCTGATTTGAACACCACCAGCGATTCACGATTTGGACGCGTGTACACGTGGTAAAGGCGGGTTTTATCTAACTCTTGGTCTTGATATAAGCGCACCAGAGACACCACTTTGGAGGAATCATCTTGCAAGCGGTAGCTATCCGCTTTTTCAATCAATTGCGCGACTTGCTGTGCATCTAGCGCTGTTTCATTCGCACTGGCATTCATGCTTGCCATGCCGCTTACCGTCAGCAGTGCAATTGGTAATAGTGATTTGAAATTAAACATAAATCAGTGCCTCCGTAATTGGCTTGTTCACCCCTTTGCGCGCCGAGAAAAACGCCGTAACCAAACAAATCATCAATACTGCGAATCCTGCGACAGCGACCAGCTCCCAAGAGAAGTAAATCGTCAATGGATAACCTTCTGTGCGTCCTGGCGGTGGCGGCATTTGCACATCCACGACCATCAGTAAGACGGTGACTAACGCAGTAAACAAAGCGCCGATTAAGCTGCCAATCACGGCAAGTAACCCTGCTTCGCGCAAGAACCCAGCAATGATTTCGCGAGGGTAGCTACCAAGTGCTGACAGGGTGCCAATTTCACGGGTGCGTTCCGTTACCGACATGGTCATGGTGTTGAACAGGGCGACAAAGACCACCAGCGCCATTACTGCTCCCATGATGCCGAAGATACGGTCGTACAAATCTTTCACTTTGAGATAAAAGAACGCACGTTCTTGCCAAGGCGTAATTTCAATATCTTGATCACCAAAGTTCTGTTTTTGCTTACTCAGAACCGAAGCCACTTGTTGCTCGACTTGGTTAGTTAAACTGGTATCGAACAGAAAGACAGATAACGCACTGACTTTGCCTGAACCGAGCAGCGATTGCGCGCTGTTGATATGCACGTACAGTTGGCGTTTATCAAGCTCAGGCACGCCGGTTGAATAGATACCACGAACTTTGAAGTCATACGCGTTCAATGCGCCGTCGGTAGTGGTCGCCAGCAAGGTAATCCAATCGCCAACGTGCACACTTAGATTGTTCGCCAAATCAACGCCGAGCATCACTTCTGGCTCTGCTGGGTCATAACGCGATGCATGAATGTTGGACAGCGTCTGCCCTTCACGCACATCCAAAAACGGCCCTTTCATATCGAATTCGCGCTCGTTCACGCCAATGCCTATAAAGATCGATGACTTGTTGCCGTTGGAAATCAAACCGCTGAATTCAACTCGCGGCTGCACGCCTCGCACTTCGTTTAAGCCAATCAATTGCTTGGTGATGTCGTCGGCGTGAGTTAAACCGTTACTCAACGGCATCTCTTCTTCTTTAGCGAAGTAACCCGGCGTGGTTAACGTCAGATGCCCCGTGTCACGCGCTGTCGACTCTTTTAAACTGTCGTAGGTATACAGACCAAAACCACCCGCACTGGTTAACGCAAACACGGCAATGGCGATGATCAGCATCGACAACAAACTGCGACGGCGATTGCGTTGCAGGTTCAACCAAGCAAGGCGAACCGAAACTGGAATTAGCTTGCCCATGAAACCTCCTCCACACTTGCGTGCGTTTGGGTAATCTTGCCGTCCACCAACTCAATGGTGCGGTCACAACGGGATGCCATACGAGGGTCGTGTGTGGCGACGATAAAAGTAGTGCCAAGCTCATGTCCGAGCCCTTTCATAATGTCGATGATCTTGTTGGCAGTTTGGCTATCAAGGCTCGCGGTTGGCTCATCAGCAATCACCAACGCCGGTTTGTGTACTAACGCACGAGCAATTGCCACACGTTGTTGCTGACCGCCTGATAGGTTATCGGGCATATGATGAATAAACTCGCCCAAGCCAACGTGTTCTAGCATTTGTGTGGCGAGCTCGGTTTGTTCTGCTTTTGAAAAGCCATTGAGATGCAGCGGATAAGCCACGTTCTCTAGCGCCGTCATCACGGGCACAAGATTGAATTTTTGAAATACAAAGCCAAGCTTTTCACGGCGCATTTTCGCAGCCTGCATTTGTCCGGTTGGGTATGGGCTGCCGGCAAATGTCACCTGACCTTGGTATTGAGTATCCAGCATGCCAAGCACGTTAAGTAAGGTGCTTTTGCCTGAGCCAGACGGTCCGCACAATGCCACCATTTCGCCGGCAAACACTTCACCAGACACGTCTCGCAATGCACGTACCATTTGGCTACCAAGGGCGTAATCACGGCTAAGTTGATTAAAAACAATCATGACGCCTCCCTAATACTTGGCTAGCAGCGCTTTCGCGGTTTGCGTTTCTAGATTGCTGTCGCCCAATTGCTCCATTTGCGCTAACCATGTTTTGGCTTGTTGGACATCTTCAGCGCGTAGTGCTGCTTCAATGGCGTAGCGATAAATCCACGAAGTAGCCGCGAAAGGTTGTTGGCTAAAACTCGGCTCATCGAGCAATGAAAGGTACAGCTCGTAGCCACGCTCAAAGTGATTGAACATATCAGGTAGAGAGGTAAACGTAGTGGCTGCCATGGCGGTGGCTAATTGGTATTCCGGCAAGCCTTGTAAGCGTTGTTGCTCTTGCAGTGGAACTGGCTGATTCGCCATTAAATCCAAACCTTTTTGGATTGTGGCAAGACCGCGCTCGGTGAACTTCATCTTGTTCCAAGGCATAAACGCCTCACGACCTTGCAACGTTTCAGCACTACCTAAATACACCAAGGTCACCGGCGTTGCGCCTTGCTCTTCGAGTTGTTTAGATAATTCGCCGTAAACGGTATCAACTAAACCAGAGTCACCCTGCGCCGCTTGGTTGAATTGACTGAGTGTGCGCTCGCTTGGGTTAGCCAGAGTCAGATTGCTGCTGAGTGCAAATGCGGCGATAAACGTACTTGCCAGTTTAAGAGCTTTGATTGAGCGAGATTGAGAAACCATCATGTACTGTCCTTAGTTGAACGTGATTTGATGGTTTCAGATTAAGGGAGAAGGTCGCACGCTGCTTTTGCATGCGACCAATGGCAGTTATGCAGAGTGAATGGTATTGAGAGAGGATGAATGACATTCACTTAAACAGAAAATACAATTCCGCTCATTCGTAACGCTACATTTTTACGGCAGTAACAATAAAAACACTGGCTTAAAATCTGAGGCTAGTGTATTTATCCATCCCACAGCTACCCATAACAGACAGTGTCGCACTCTCCTTTCTTACACACCTTTGCATGGTGTCTGTTGTTTCCAAATCGAGATTCTTAGCATCGGAATAGTTTGAACTCTTCGAGTTTTAGTTGTTTTCGCACTCAAAATAGGTGCGTTATTAGGTCGTTGAAAATGAATAAGCGTTATTTCCCAAGAGTTGATTTGCCACTACTCATGGCGATCATTCCGATCATGCTGTTAAGTTCGCTCACTCTCTGGAGTGCCAGTAGCTTTAATGAGGCGATGCTCTTCAAACATTTGGCGCGCTGCGGACTGACATTAGTTTGTATCTTGGTCATGTCCTCGATTCCAGCGTCCAGCTATCAGCGCTCAGCTCCATATCTCTACATTATTGCGGTTGCGCTACTACTTGCTGTCGCTTTATTTGGTGATAGCACCAATGGCTCTCAACGTTGGCTCGATATCGGCTTCTTCCGCTTTCAACCGTCCGAACTAATCAAACTTTCCATTCCAATCATGATCGCCTGGATGCTTCATATTGAAGGAGGTCGACCAGACAGTCGGAAAATTGCGTTTTGCTTACTTATTACAATGATTCCTGCCGGGTTAATCGCGCTACAACCGGATTTAGACGGTGCAGTTTTTACCATCATTTATGCATTGTTCGTTTTGTTTTTGGCTGGCATGAGCTAGAAAATAATCTGCGGGTTTATTGCGAGCATTTTAACGTTAGCACCTATTTTATGGTTCTTCGTTATGGAAACCTATCAAAAGAGCCGTGTAACACAGTTCTTGCACCCTGAGTCCGATCCACTGGGTTCGGGTTACCAAATCATCCAATCTTTGATTGCGATTGGCTCAGGCGGTATGAAAGGCAAAGGTTGGATGAATGCAACGCAGGGAACACTTGGCTTTATTCCAGAAAGTCATACGGACTTTATTTTTTCGACCTATGCAGAAGAATGGGGCTTTGTTGGCAGTTTAGTCTTACTCGCATTGTACTTGTTTATTACTGCACGCGTTATGTTGCTTGCATGTCAGTCTGACCACTTTTTTAGTCGGCTGGTAAGTGGCGCATTAGCGATGAGCTTTTTTCTGTATGCTTTTATCAATACGGGCATGGTGAGTGGCTTGTTGCCAGTAATGGGTAGCCCACTTCCCTTCTTTAGCTATGGCGGCACGGCGATGCTAACTCAAGGTATCTGTTTTGGTGTAATCATGTCGCTGTGTTATTCCAAATATCGTAACGTATAGCTCTGCTTGAGAAAAAGCGATCAAAAAAGGCTTCCCTGAGGAAGCCTTTTTACAACGATATGAGCGAATTAATTACAGCTCTGCGTTGTGGTAAACCTGCTGAACATCATCACAGTCATCTAGAAGATCTAGGAATTTCTGGAACTTCTCAGCATCTTCACCCGATACAGGCGTATGAGTTTGCGGAACGAATGTGATTTCTTCAACATCGATCGTTAGATCTGGGAATGCACCGTTAAGCGCAGTTTTTGTTTTGAAGAATTCTGTGTGAGGTGCGAATACAGTGATAACACCGTCTTCTAGCTCAACGTCAGTAACGTCTACGTCTTCCATCATTAGCGTTTCTAGGATGATTTCATCATCGTCGCCTTTGAACTGGAATACCGCTTGGTGGTCGAACATGTGAGAAACCGAGCCCTCAACACCAATTTTCGCACCGACTTTCACAAAGCATTGGCGTACATCTTGGAAAGTACGGTTGCCGTTGTCTGTTAGACAGTCAACGATAACACTAGTACCGCCAGGGCCGAAGCCTTCGTAACGTGCTGGAGTGTAGTCTTCACCACCGCCACCGTTCGCTTTGTCGATCGCTTTATCGATAACGTGCGCAGGAACTTGGTCTTTTTTCGCTTTTGCGATCAGGTGTTTCAAAGACAAGTTCATGTCTGGATCACCACCACCGTTTTTCGCGCACATGTAAATTTCTTTACCGTATTTGGAATAAACTTTAATTTTCGCGCCTGCAGTTTTCGCCATAGAGGCTTTGCGCACTTCAAAACTTCTTCCCATCGGGATGTCTCTCTAAATTCAAATTTAATGCGAAGGATTTTAGCAAAAAGCGAAACCTTTTCAATTTCGCTTAGCAAAGGAATAGGGAGGTTACCTCATTCGTCGCATTGGATTGAACCATTGCCACGGTTCGCGTTAAGCGACACCCATTACTCGTTTGTACTTTTCGACCGATTGCTGGAAAAACGCCTTTTCATCAGCATCGTTAATCTTGGACAACTGTTCTTCTATTGCTTCAGGACCAGATTTGGCCTCTCTGAGCTTCCAAACCAAAAACGACGCCTGCTTATCCAGTTCGATTTTGTTTTTTTCGTCAGGCGGCAATAGGGATAGATTAAACGACATTCACAGCCTCAAGGTACTTTAAATACTAGCCGGGCACTATATCACACAGAGTTACAATTACAGAATAGAAACGCACTTAACTTGATCGATTTCAAGTTAACTATTTAGGCACAGCGCTGATTTTCAGTGCTTTTGGTAAATGCTGTTCGAATATTTGTTGTAATCGAGTCTTGGTAACGGGTTTAGCCACGAACTCGTTCATCCCAACATCGAAGCAATGTTGCTGATCCTCTTTAATGACATTGGCACTTAGCGCAATAATTGGAACGTGTTTCCCCCACTCTCCCATTTTTCGAATTCGCTCCGTAGCAATAAACCCATCCATCACAGGCATTTGGCAGTCCATAAAAATCAAATCGAAAGGCTGCTGATCACACAGCTGCAATGCTTCTTCGCCATGGTTGGCGACACTCACTCGCACACCCAGTTTTTCTAACATGATGCGAACTACCTTCTGATTGACGATGGTATCTTCAACAACCAATACCCAAGGTTTATCATTATCTTGAGGGCTGATTTCGTTGTCTTCCGCTTTCCGGAAATCTAATACATTAAGTTGGTCGGTATAGGTCGATTGCGCATTTATTACAGCAACAGGAATCGAAAATTCAAAACAGCTTCCCAGCCCAAGCTCACTTGTTAGTTGTATTTCCCCTCCCATCAAGTTAACCAACTGTGCAGCTATCGCCAAACCAAGCCCTGTCCCACCATACTTTCTGGTGGTACTACCATCAGCTTGTTGGAAGCGTTCGAAGATTGCTTGTTGGTGCTCTTTCGCAATACCAATACCAGAATCCACAACTCGAAACCGGATATGAGCGGTCTCTCCATCAAGTCGAGATAACGCTACAAGAAGCTTCACATGGCCGCGCTCGGTAAATTTAATCGCGTTGCTCAACAAATTGTTCAGAACTTGTTTCAATCGTGTGGCATCACCTTGCACTTCGATTGGCAAGTGAGGATCAATATCGCTGAGCAGCTGTAAGTTTTTCTGCTTGGCTTTGACACTATGTAAACTGATGACATCGTCAAGTAGCTCGCGAAGATCATAGCTCGTGTATTCCAGCTCTACTTTGCCAGCTTCAACTTTAGAGAAGTCCAAAATGTCGTCGATGATCGTCATTAGTGAGTGAGAAGAACTGTCAATGATCTCTACAAACTCTTTTTGCTGGGGATCGAGGTCGGTGTCATTGAGCAACGACGACACACCAATAATGCCATTCATCGGTGTGCGGATCTCATGACTCATAGTGGCAAGAAACTCACTTTTCTTACGATTAGCGACTTCTGCCCTATCGCGTTCAGCCTCTAACTCAGTCTGGTGCTCTTTCACTTTCTCAACACTTCGGTTGTATTTCTCTGCCAAAACACTCACTTCATCAAAGCACCATCGTTTAGGGAGAGTCACTTTACTCGGCACTGTACCGCCACGAAAATCGCTCACCGCACCAGACAGCAATTGTAACGGATTGACCAACAAGCGAAACGCCACCCAAAGAACACCAATGATGAGGACAAGAATTTTGATCGCTTCTGTCGTAAGTAGAAAAAAGAACTGCTGCCAAAGATCTTCATATATCGCGCTAAGATCCGATTGAACCGTTAATATCGCGAGATCATACGTTTTATCGCCGACCCGATACTGCATCGGCCAGCTTCTCTCGACAACATCCTCAGAAAGCGCCGAACCTAATTCAATGATAACTTCGTCTTCACTAGCAATACGTAAGTAGTCCACCGAGGGCAGACGCATTGCACCTTGAGCTTGTGTCAACAACAGCTCCCTATCCTCTACCCACAAACTCGCAGAAAAGCTCGATAAATAGCTAGACTCAACCTGCTTTAATTCAACATCTAAATGGGCTAAATCTTCGTGAAAAACTCGATATAAGCTCACTGTAGAAATGATGACCGTAAAGATTAAACTCAACGTTAATACCGCCAACATAAGTTGGTTGCCGATACTAAAACGACGTTGAGATCGCTCTTTTTCATCCATATGAAACCGCTCCGATAAACTTGCGCTACTCTAAATATAGCTACGCACAAATAATAATCGAGGATACGATGAAAAGACTTCTACTTAGATTGGCTTTTAGCTTAATTGTTGTAAGTTCTCATGTGACCGCAAATCAAGTGAACTATTACGTCATTGCTGAACAAGCTCGACCATTTCAAATTGAACAACAGGGACAAATGCACTCCGGAATTGTGACCGATATCGTCAGTGCTATCTTCGCGGAGTCGGATTACCAAGTGAATTATCATACTTATCCATTTAAACGTATGATTTCCATATTGGAAGAAGGCGCTGAGCCAAACTGGTTAACTTATGGCAGCCCGAACTGGGGCAAGGTGCAATCGGAAAATTTATCTGAGGAGCCCATTTACACTGTAAAACATGTACTGGTATCGAGTAGCGAGAAGCCTTTAGAATTCAAAAATATGGATACGATGCATGGTCGTTCTATTGTATTACTGCTGGGGTTTGATTATCCAAATTTAACACCGTTCTTTGAAAATGGCAGTGTCAATGAAATGCGCGTGAAAGACTACAACGCCGCATACCGAGTGATAAGCCGAACCCCTGGAGATACAGCTTTTGTCGAGATGGAATCCCGA
Source organism: Vibrio sp. 2092 (assembly GCF_033339635.1). Classification (NCBI taxonomy): domain Bacteria; kingdom Pseudomonadati; phylum Pseudomonadota; class Gammaproteobacteria; order Vibrionales; family Vibrionaceae; genus Vibrio; species Vibrio sp. 2092. The sequence goes on from NZ_JAWOUY010000019.1 coordinate 97,999, forward strand.
GTCCTTTACAACTTAAAGCGACTCAATTTGCCGTTAGAGAATTTTCAGATACAGCCTTTCAGCTCGGTTATTCCTGACTACTCAATCTACCTAGCTTTTTCACCTCAAATGCAACCAGAAACTCAAAATTACATCAATACACGACTCGTTGAATTAAAAGCCTCAGGGGAAATTGATGAAATCATTCAAAAGTATCAATGAATCAACTCATTAACAAAAACGCCAACGATGATACGTTGGCGTTTTTGTTTCTGGGAAATCTGTAGCACTTACTTAATGTGGTTAACAAACTTAGGATCAAACATGTGCCCCAATTTACTCGCCTTGGTTTGCAGGTAATGTTGATTACTTGGGTTATTCCCTTCTTGTAATGGCACTCGTTCAATGACGTTAATATCAACCGCTTTTAAGGCGGCGAGCTTGCGTGGGTTATTCGTCATTAGACGCACAGCGTCAATCCCCAAATGCTCTAGCATTCCTTTACAGAACGCGTAATCACGCATATCAGCGGCAAAACCTAAACGCTCATTTGCTTCCACGGTATCTGCGCCATCATCTTGTAAGTGATAGGCACGAATTTTATTAATCAAGCCGATTCCACGCCCTTCTTGACGTAAATAAAGCAGCACGCCACATCCCTCTTTGACGATGTTTTGTAGCGCTCTATTAAGCTGAAAACCACAGTCACAACGCGTGCTAAATAGAGCATCTCCGGTAAGACACTCCGAATGCAACCGAATAAGTGGAGCTGCACTTTTTGTTGGCTCACCATAGACCAGAGCAAGATGCTCTTTATTTGTCGCGGCTTCAATAAAGCCGTACATCATAAATGTGCCCCACTGGGTGGGCAATTTGGCTTTATCGATAAACTTCACGAGATTGTAAGGCTCAACATGTCTCAGCTCTGCCCGCACATTCATCAGAATCTCTCCTAGATGATTTTCTCCTTTACCATCTCCCCCGTCTCCCCAAAAGGCATCTTTATGAGAATGCTCTGTTAGGCAAGCGTTACCCGTTCTCATTAATTGCTGCGCTAATGGTGGATTTTGTAGAAACTTTTCCCTAACGATGAAAGCCATAACAGCCAACTTTATATCGTCCCAATCGCTTCTGACAAAGTGTTCGTATTTACGGCTTAAAGCAAACGCTTCATCAGGGGTGCTTGCGTGCTGAATTTTACTTTGCAACTGAGCATCGAGAAACTTTTGGGCTTGGTAATAATGTTCGCTGGTGGGCCAAGTTTGGGAGGAGATATTGACTGGGGCATGGCAAAAATTTGAGAGAAAACCGTGGGGTTCATCGGGCTCATAAAAAAGGATTTGATCAACCATACTTGCGCTCCTTGCTTTGTGGTTGCGATAATCAACAAAAAGCATATCGCTACTGATATATCTAGTAACACAAGGTCAGATTGTCAAACTTCTTCGGGACGGGACGTGAGTGTGAAACTCGTGCTTTTGAGACGCAAGACAGATAAATGGAGGGTTTGAATAAGAGAGTAATAGAGTGAAAAAATAAAAAGGGCAGTCCGTCGACTACCCTATGGGTTGCTAAACCAACCTGAGGAGATCAGTGTATCAAGCCAAGCTCCCTTGCTTCTTCAATGGTCAACCCACTTTCACGGATCTCACGTAACGCTTCAATGCGTCTTCTGGCTTCTGCTGATTTCACTGTTTTCTCTGGCTTCACAACGGTTTCCTCATCAGGTAATTCCCATTTGTGAGCGATGTTGGTCATCTCGTCATGGTCGATAGAATTAATGGACATATTTCCTCCGAACACACCATGTTTTCGATGCGTAATCTATAGCAAAACCGGAACAAGGTGGTAAGAAAAACTGTAGGGAAATGTGACCCCTCCCGCCCTTTCGTTAACTCCTTAATAGATTCATCATTTAAGTTTTGCCAAGGGACAAATTTACGATTAAATTTGAGTAATTCCCCCTACGAAAAGTGTGCTGATCTAGCTCTCAATTCTGCTCTTCTTTAGTTTTATCAACGACGCATTACACCACTTCCTGTTTCACCTAACTTTCGAGTCACTTCACTGATTCATGGTTTGATACTTTCTAAAAACCGCCACACCTGATAATGATAATAATTATCTTTTAGATTGGTAAGGTGTTTATATGGATGGTATTAACTTAAGTCATGCATACCACAATGACCCGGTCATCCAGATCCGAGATTTGTGCGTCGATTACATCACTGATAATGGTGATTTTAATGCGGTAAAGTCCGTCAGCTTTGATATCGGCAAAGGCGAAGTATTTGGTCTCGCCGGTGAATCTGGATGTGGTAAAAGCACAATCGCATTCTCAATAAATCGTCTTCATAAGCCGCCAGCGTTCATTTCTGGCGGTAAAATATGGTTTGATGGCAAAGATATCCTTAGTATCTCAGACTCTGAACTGACCGCTCTAAGGTGGAGTGAAATCGCCATGGTGTTCCAGAGCGCGATGAACTCACTCAACCCTGTCTTAACGATACAAGAGCAATTTGCAGATGTATTACGACACCATCAAGGCCTCACTAACGCTCAAGCAAAAGATAGAGCAGAAAAGTTGTTGGACTTGGTCAATATTCCTCGAGAACGCTTAGCAGAATATCCTCATCAATTTTCAGGAGGAATGCGTCAGCGGTTGGTGATAGCCATTGCTTTGTCTCTAAATCCAAAACTGATCATTATGGATGAACCCACAACAGCATTAGATGTAGTGGTACAGAGAGAAATTTTACAGCAAATTTATCAGCTTAGAGATGAGTTCGGTTTTTCAGTCCTCTTTATCACTCATGACCTGGCACTCATGAGCCAACTATGTGATCGAATTGCAATCATGCGTCACGGAGAAATCGTCGAAGTCAATCGAGCATACGATATACGCAATCATCCTCAACACCCTTACACGCAAAAGCTATGGGCTTCTTTCCCAAACATCCATGACGTCCACAAACAACCAGAGTTACAAGGAGCGTAACCATGAGCCAGCCTATCATCCAAATGAAAAATGTGATTAAAGAATTCAAAGTGGGCGGTGGTTTAGCGAAAGAGGAAACCTTTCGTGCGCTTCAAGGAGTGACTTTTGATCTGTACGCAGGAAAAACCTTGGCTTTGGTTGGAGAGTCAGGCTGCGGTAAGAGTACTTGCGCTCGTTTAATAACCAAAGTCTATCCAGCAACGCAAGGCGAGATTCTTTTCAATGGCACTGACATAAATGAGATCACGTCACGATCGGCTCTACAAGAATATCGCAGTAAAGTACAAATGGTGTTTCAAGATCCGTTTGGCTCTCTCAATCCAACTCATACCATTCGCCATCACCTAACACGTCCTTTAAAAATTCATAAACAAGTCAAAAACGAGCGCGACATCCCAGCCCGCTTGGAAGAGCTCCTAAAACTGGTGGAACTACCTGAAGAGACATTGAATAAGTTCCCTCACGAACTCAGTGGTGGGCAACGTCAGCGAGTAAACTTAGCAAGGGCTTTAGCGGTAGGTTCGCAAATCATTCTTGCGGATGAGCCTACGTCTATGCTGGATGTTTCTATTCGCTTGGGAGTGTTGAATTTAATGCAACGAATGAAGCAAGAGCTGGGAATTGGTTTTTTATACATCACTCATGATCTGGCGACTGCGCACTACATCGCGGAAGAAACCGCAGTAATGTACAAAGGGCAAATCGTTGAATGGGGCGACACTCATTCAATACTTAAGAATCCGCAGCATCCTTATACTAAGCTGTTGATTTCTGCCGTTCCTGATCCTGACTTACCTTTTGGTAACTTAGTGAAAAATGAGCCAAACTATTCGATAGATGCCGATGAAATTCGTCAACGTAGCAGCATAATTGTCGACGAATTTGATCAAATAGGGCCAAATCACTATGTAAAACAATGGACTGAGGCAGCGTAATGGATTTGAGTACTTGGCAAGATCAAATCGCCATGTGGTACGAACAGCGGAAACATGATCAAGTAGAAAAATTGGAAACGATCTTATATCAGGTGCCTGATGACGTGTTTGGACCCGAATTGAGTGATCTTCAAAGTAAAGCGATTGCTTGCTGGTTGGATGGATGTTTACGCGTGTTTCAACATGCAAGGTACCAAGACCCTCAGAAAGCATATCAAACCTTGCTTTATACGAGTGCAAAGCTTGAACAAGCAGCATGCCAAGTCTCGACTGATATTCTGATCAAAGATTGGTGTTTGAGACGACTTCAGCATCTCACCGTTGTGGCGTTAGAGTTTTGTAATCAGCAGTGTGATCAAAACAAGTGGCAGGAACAAGCCCATAGCTTAATCGAATCACATGTTGCGTTGATGCGTTCATTACATTGGAATGAACCCAAGAAGCATGATCAAGGTTTACCTCATTAGTCCGGAAAAATGATCAAGGCTTAATTAGCGGAATTTTAGGCAAAAAAAAGCGAGTTTCCTGAGGAGAAACTCGCGAAGTCTATTCAGAATGAATGTAACAATATGAGCCAATCTATTAATCATCAGAAAGGACAAAAGGTTGTCTATTCGGGATAAATAGTAGTATTAGGCTTGGCTTCTAATGTCAGTGGTTTGTAAGAGTTAAGTCTGTTTTTTATCATCGAAAGACATTGTTACATTTCAAACCGATACATCACACCTATAGCTTGATACACATCAAGCGACACTTTTAAATCGCCATTTCATCCAAGGCACGAAATACCATTTCATCCATGTGACCATCGAAGATTTGACGACAAACTTTCCGACGCACCGCTAACCCCGCAATCAAGCGCTCGATGGTAAGATGCTTAACATCGTTCTGGGTGTTAAACAGCTCGACGGTTTTACTTAATGTCTCATAAGGAATCGGCTCATCCCCTACCCTTAGCCAATCGAGCTTCTCTATGTAATCTGAGCACTCTTCTTTGATTGAGGCATACGAGTGCCCTGTCATCGCAGACAAAGCCGTTATACTGCGTTCTAGAGCCTCTGGTGAGGTATATTTAGATAGAGTAATGGTGATCTCATCAGCATTGATCTCTACCAAATGCTTTCTTTGCTTCACGCGTCGCCCTAAATTTCCTCTTGGAGATGGTGCTTTGCGTTGAATAGGCTCAAATTCGCCGTCTATGATGCCTGAGAGCTCCTCAAGCTGTTGTCGGGTTACCATCTCATTACGAAGTGGATTTGGCAGCGTAGGCGCCATGTTACGCTTTCCTGCGTTGGTCGTTCGCGCTCGCGAGTAACGTAAGACCTCTTCGACATCACATTTGATGTCGATTTGGTAGTCCATCACTTTGTCATTTTCGATCATGGTTTCGATCGTCAGGTGATAACCCCACAAATTAACGACGAATAGATCATCATTCCCTTTTCCATCAGACAAACGCTTTAGTTCTCGGATCAAATCCATGGAGAAACGTCGCCATTCAATGTTACGTGCAAGCTTCTGATTTAACTCACTCAGTAGCATGCAATCCGTGTGACGACGAACCATGCGACTACGGAAGAAAGAGTACAGTTGAAACACCAAAGTATGTTGTTTCAAGATCTCTGGCGGAAACAAGAAGAAATAATCGCGCGTTAACAGCTCTTCATAAAACGAAGGTTCCCAAACTAAAATATATAAGTTTGGCTTGATACGAATTTCACCATCGCTACCCTCCACTGGTGCCTCTTCAGAGGCTGTGATGGTTCGAGCAAGAAAACGAAAACGATCACTTTTGAAGCCCTCTGGCATGTTTTCACTTAGCCAACGTCCAGTAAGTTCATGGAGCTGAAAATCAGTGAATTCAATGCGATCAATGCTATCGCGAATGGAATCACGAGCTGGGCCACTGTCTTTTTTGCCTCTGAGCGACAAAATATCAGTGATGTATAGCGGTGTTTTGTTTGGTACGTGAGCCGCATCAAGCTGATACTGATCTTTGTGATGATCATGATACTGAACCGTTAACGTGAAGAGAGCGAACAGGGTCATGAGATCATCCACAGTCATGATATTTTTGGATGATCGCGTCTCAATAACGGCTTTTGTGCCAGAGATCGACACCATGGATTTCTGATAACTTTTTCGAGTTCTTGGTGGCGCAAGTGCTTGGTCAATTATCCCAGCCCAATTTGTTGGAGATACAACAAATTGATCGGCTTCATCTTTCATCGTGGGAGGTGTGTTTAACCCGTGCTCATTCAACAAACGTTTGTTTACTTGAGTCTGAGCCAATGCTTTCGAACGTTTTTGTTTCTCGTTCTGGCGAACTTTGTCGGTAACAAGACTTGTTGCTCCCAACACAGATATAAGCTGATTGGGATTCACAAATTTATGTAGCATCGTTTTACCAGCAAGCCCCTCTTCAAAACGCACTGGAATTTGAGTAAATAAACCAATATTTACTGCCGCGCGCAAACGTTGTTGCAGAGCTGCACGTGTGAGTTGCCCATCTGTTGCTTCCACAATCTCTGTGGTTGAAACCAAACCATCCTTGCTGCTGAAGCCTCGTAATGAGATCAGATTAAGCAACTCTAAGATGCTTTTGGTCACCCCTTTGAAATGTTGGTACTGCTCTACCCAATCCGCAGAGGATTCATGTACCTCAAAAAGATGGCCATCTTTGTGGCTTCTCGGTGCTTTAATCAGAATTTTTTCATCAGCCGTCATTTTAGATCCAGATCACACTAGCCGTAGTTGTGCTATGGTTCCGAAGAATAAAGAAAAACAGATCATAAATAAAGAAAAAAGATTGTTTTTTAAATAACTGATCTTTTTGATTAATCTGATCTTAATTGATTATATGATCTAATGATCTGGCTTGAAATTTCTCGCTAAGCTTTTGTTCTATAAGACTATTATTTCCATGTGTTTCGGAACTATGATCATAAGAAGTCTGAAAGTATGATCAACAATAACCTGAAAGCATGATCATATTTATTCGTAAGCATGATCATTAAGGTTATGAAAAGATGATCAAAAGAGTCTTGAAACGATGATCATGATGTTTTTACAGGTTATCCACAGATGCTGTATTTAATAATGATCTTCACGATGATTATATTGTGCATTGGTGATGTTATTTATACTCGGATCGATGATCAAGAGCCAATATATCTATCGTTCTGGCGCCCATATTGATGAGATATCACTCATCTGATTAAAATACATTCAAGTCGCTCATATTTAGAAGTAAATCCTAGTCTCTGCTTATTTACAGGAAGCATGATCATGAGAGCGTGATTTATCATAGCAACTTGAGCAATTTCATTGTTCCGGCTTCTATAACGTCAATTTCTGCTCAATCCCCCATTCTGTCTGCACTCAACCGTAAATCAGAGAAGAAAACTCATGCTTCCGAGAGATTCTAAGGCTTGATCATATTTCCGATTAATGGATCTTATTTTATTTGCGTGTTTACACCGTACTCTGCTCTATTTTTTCCATGATCATGCTTTCGGATTTGCTTATTAACACGGAAGCATGATCATAAGCATACCTTGATCATACTTCCATAGATGTTTCGCTGGAACTGCCCTATTTTGCTCGGAGACATGATCAAGGTGTTCAGGTCTTTATTGTTCCGATATTACTTACTATTTTTCGTTTAAATTAGGTTGGTCTAACATAATCCGTAATTTAGCTTAAGATTATAATCGTTCCGGTAGAAAATTGATTTACATTGTAAATGAGTGACACTGTAACACTTTTTATTTTTAAGTTTAGGGTCCACTTATGAGAAGATTATTTGATTAAAAATAGTTATCTTTTTGACCATAAATCATAAAAGCGTCGATTTGGGTGTTTTTTTATGTGATGGTAATTCAAAATGTTCGTGCACCTTTTTGTTGTTTTTGGTCTTTACTGCTGTACAATTGCAATTATAAATCCTTCCAACGGAATTTGGCATGAAAAGAGAAAAAACGATTGAAAACCTTCTTGAGTTAGCGGAGCTGACTCAGCAGGTTCAAGCTGACCGTATTGAAATTGTTTTAGAAGAGCGAAGCGATAACTACTTCCCACCAATGTCGAAAGCGATGATGGAAACCCGTTCTGGTCTAACTCGCCGTAAGCTCGACGACGCGATTGGTAAAATGGAAGCCGCTGGGCATCAATTTACTAAAAACAACGCGAATCATTATTCAATTACGTTAGAAGAAGCACACATGCTCATGGATGCAGCTGAAGTGCCTAAATTTCATGAGCGTAAAAAGAATTCAGGTAACAAACCTTGGATTATTAATGTGCAGAACCAAAAGGGCGGTACAGGTAAATCAATGACCGCGGTTCATTTAGCGGCATGTTTAGCGCTAAATTTGGATAAACGATACCGTATTTGTTTAATCGACTTAGACCCACAAGGCTCGCTACGTTTATTCCTCAACCCGCAAATCAGCATGGCAGAGCATGATAATATCTATTCTGCGGTAGACATTATGTTGGGTAACGTGCCTGATGGTGTGGAAATTGAAAGTGAATTTTTACGTAAAAACGTATTGCTGCCAACGCAATATCCGAACTTAAAGTCGATTTCAGCGTTTCCAGAAGACGCGATGTTTAATGCGGAAGCATGGCAAACGCTATCTGAAGACCCATCACTCGATATCGTCCGTCTGCTGAAAGAGCAACTGATTGATAAAATTGCTGATGACTTCGATATCATTATGATTGATACCGGTCCACACGTTGACCCATTAGTATGGAATGCGATGTATGCATCAAATGCCTTGCTAATTCCTTGTGCGGCTAAGCGTCTGGACTGGGCTTCAACAGTAAACTTCTTCCAGCATTTGCCTACGGTATATGAAATGTTCCCGGAGGACTGGAATGGTCTTGAGTTTGTTCGCTTGATGCCAACCATGTTTGAGGACGACAATAAGAAGCAAGTTTCTGTTTTAACTGAAATGAACTATCTTCTAGGTGACCAAGTTATGATGGCTACTATTCCTCGTAGCCGTGCGTTTGAAACCTGTGCCGATACCTACAGCACAGTATTTGATCTGACAGTAAGCGATTTTGAAGGCGGTAAGAAGACACTAGCTACCGCGCAAGACGCTGTTCATAAAAGCGCACTGGAATTAGAGCGTGTGCTGCACTCTAATTGGCCGTCATTGAATCAGGGGTAATAAGTAAATGGCTTTGAAAACGTCTGAATTAAACGCGAAATTATTTGGCAAAACGAATAAGCGTCGTGTTGTGACTCCGCAAGAGGCGCAAACTGCGGCAAAAGAGAAAGCTCAAACGATTGAACTAGCAGTTGCAGGTGAAAATATTGTTCAGTTTGAACTTGTGCGTATTCCTGCAAATAAAGTTGCGACAGAAACAACAGTATTTGTTGATAACGCTCGTGAGCAATCGTTCTTAAACGAACATGCTTTATCTGATGTTTTAGTCACACTCAAAGAGCGTGGCCAACAATATCCAGCTGTGGGTCGTAGAACTGAAGATGGCAAGATCGAAGTTTTAGATGGTAGCCGTCGTCGCATGTCTTGTATCCTCGCTGAACAAGATTTTTTGGTTTATGTTGCTGACAACATCAATACTGACCATGCTAAGTTTTTGTCTGATGTGGCAAATGCTCACAAACCGCTCTCTTTATACGAAAAAGGTAAAGAGATGCAGGCTAAGCTTGATAGTGGTGAAGCTGAGGATCAGAAAGCATTGGCAAAAATGTTCCAGTGCAGTGAAGCGTTGGTAAGTGGCGCTTTAAAAGCCGCAGCATTACCGTTAGAACTGCTTCAAGCGTATCCGAATGTTGGCGATCTCGGTCGCCCAACAATCGTGAAACTGCACAAACAGTTTTCAACGCTAACGCCAGAGCAGCAGCAAGAGCTGTTAGATAAATGTCGCTCTAGCGAAGGGTTTTTATGGCAGCGAAGCACAGCTCAAGGCGTTGCTCGTCTGACAAAAGAAGTCACGGAAAGCATCGAAAATTGGATTACTGAACTTGCACCAGCAAAACCTGGTAAGAAGACGGAAAAAGTCGACTTAGTTAAAGGTCGAGCAAGCTATAGCCGAAAAGGTAGCAGCCTGGCGTTGAACTTGAAGAAAGTTGACGACAGCTTAATGGAAGAGATTCTTGCGTTTGTACAAACCAAACTGCAATAACAAATGATGATTGAATCAACCGCCTCCGGGCGGTTTTTTTATATCTGAGAAGCGTCAAATTAAAGATGTGATACCATTACGTCAGTTCAACGTTGGATAGACAAAATGCAGACACAATCTGATTTCCTTTCATCACTTCAACATCAAGCTCACCAATCTTTCCAAAGGATTGGTGTTGTCATTCAAGGCGAGGCTTCTTGGCAAAATGCGTTGATGTCAGAGTTCCATAAAACGCAGCGCCATCAACGTTGGTTTTCTGTTGGTTATTTTGGTTTGAAAAATGTATCCAGCGTTTCGTCTAAACAAGGGCACATGTTGCTAGGCAGAGAGTGTGACGTTCTATTGTTTGATACTCGAAATGGCTTTGACGCCAATAGTTTTACCGCCACGCTTGGCTCATTGGTTGGCGGTGGTTTTCTTATTGTCATTACTGAGCTGCGACAAAATGCGAATTTTGCTCAGCAATGGATGCATAAACAATGGGAGAAGCTCGTTGTTATTGAGCAAGACAAACCATTGCCAACGGCTCCAGACATCAAGCAGGCAGAAAAAGAAAGCCACTACACGGAACAAGAACATGCCATTTCTCTAATTGAAAAGGTGGTAACTGGACATCGAAAGCGACCGTTAGTTTTGACCGCAGATCGTGGGCGCGGAAAAACAAGTGCCCTCGGCATTGCGTGTGCGAGCTTATTACAGCAGAAGCCACTTAGAATCTTAATTACGGCACCATCTATAAAAGCCGTTGAGCCTGTTTACCAACATGCTTTGCGGCTACTTCCTAATGCGCAGCGTATTAGGAAGGACAGATTACAATCAGGGCAGGGAGCCATTCAATTCATTGCTCCTGACGAACTTCTATCGAGCAGACCTGAATGTGATTTGTTACTTGTCGATGAAGCGGCTGCAATTCCAGTTCCTATGCTCAAAAGCATTACCGAACATTATCATCGACTCGTTTTTTCTACGACTGTTCATGGTTATGAAGGTTGTGGTCGGGGCTTTACGATTAAATTTGTTGATTGGCTTCAGAAACAGCGTTCGGGAATGAAAACATGGCACATGACACAGCCCATCCGCTGGAGCATGAATGATGCGCTCGAATCATGGCTCTATGACGCGTTTTTGTTGGATGCGGAGTTAACGCACCATCAACTTAACCAGGTCGACTCAATTTCCCTTTCTAAAGCCGATAAGAACAATTTGATATCGCAGCCTAGTTTGCTGCGTGAGTGCTTCGCTCTTTTGGTGAATGCTCATTATCAGACCTCGCCGAATGATTTGATTCACCTTTTGCAAGACGACAACATTCAGCTCTATTTTGCTAAGCAAGATAATGCGGTTGTGGGGGTGATATTAGCGGTCGAAGAGGGGGGCCTTGACGATGAATTGATTGAAGAAATCCAGCTTGGTAAGCGTCGTCCTAAAGGACACTTAGCCCCCATTACGATTGCAAACCACCTAGGATTTCCGAATGTCGCGAATCTATCGACGCTGCGAGTCATGAGAATTGCGGTTCATCCAGCATTGCAAGGAAAAGGCATTGGTCAAAAAATTCTGCAGCAACTTGAGCAAATGGCTGCTAAACACATTGCCTACTTATCCACGAGTTTTGGTGCGACGGAAGAGTTGCTCTATTTCTGGCGACAATCGAACTTCCGTACAATTCGCTTAGGGTCAATGCGCGATGCTGCTAGCGGTTGTTATTCAGTCTTGATGGTCAAACCTTGTGATTCCCAACAGACGGCTTGGGTCGACCAATCTCAGGCGCTATTTGAAGAAATGTTGTCTAACAATGTGGCTGACGTCTATCCAAAATTAGAAGCCCCTATTTTTCGAGCTCTATTGCCGCAACCTTTGGGAATGAGTCCACTTCATCCCGCTAAGTTATTACTAATTGAATGTTATGCTGATGGTGGTAACAGTTATGAGTCTGTGTCTGTGTGGCTTCAGCAGTGGTTACTTAACTTAGGTTTGAACTCCGCTTCCGACTTGATGATCAGTAAGTTTTTTCTTAACCGTAGTTGGACTGAATGTGCTCAGCAATTTGGTTTACCTGGAAGAAGGCAAGTTGAGCAGCAGTTAAGGGACGAAGTAAGACACATTTGGAGCGATTTACACTGTAAACAATAAAGGGAAATTTACACTGTAAATGAAATTACTGGGAGCTGATTTTACACTGTAAATCCAGCTCCTTTTTGTTTCAGCGTGTATTTTGATTGAGCTTTAGGCTAAATCGAGTTTTCTCTTAATATCCTGTTTAACCGTTATTGATGGATTACTTTCTTTAGTGACGTGAGCCCTATAATAAGAAATGCGAGGTTTGTTCAGAAAACGGATTTGGTTAGACTGAAAGTGTTGATGGGAAGCAAAGTGGTAAGGGTATGTGGAAGCTGTGTCTTGAGTTATCTGAAGATAAGACCAAGGTGATAGCCCGTCTTCCGGGAGAAGTGGACCTCGGTGGTGAGCTAAATCAAAATGAATTAAACGAGCAGCTCGTCGCAATGAACGCTGAAAAGATGTTTGTTGTTGAGGGGGAAGTCGTGAGATTCATTAACTGCGCCAAAGAACGTAAAGCCGAGGCTTACGAAGGCATCGTTATTGCGGAAAAGCGCAACGCGCAAGTTGAGGTTGAATTATCGAATAATGACATGCTCGCCAGTATGAACGTTGTCGGCGCGTACGGAGGCCGAGGTTTACGTGGCCCCGAGATTGTTCAAGCCCTTGCTCAAGCGCGAGTTTCGAAAGGCATCAACAAACTGGCTTTGAAGAAAGTGTTGGTTGTCAGCACTCAGCTCAAACCCGGCGAAACTTTTTCTCAACCTGTAGCGGTTGGTAAGCAACCTATCAAAGGCAAAGACGCTCTTTTTACTCCTCTTGTTAAAGACATCACCAAACGCATCCTCAAACCCAAAGACGGCCAATCTTCTAGCGACAAAATTGATTTACGTAACCTCGGTGAAACTATCGCGGTTGACGTAGGCGATGAGGTGATGCGCCGCACGCCTGCGACCAAAGGTACGCCTGGTTTTACTGTTCAAGGGCGAGTGATTCCTCCACAAGCCGGAAAAGACAGCCCAATGAAGCCAGGCAAGGGCACCGAGATAAGCAAGCACGACCCAAACCTATTGATTGCATCGGTATCCGGTACGCCTCTGATTAAAGACAAAACCATCGAAGTTGATAACGCACTCTGCCTCAATAGCGTTGGCGTGAATACAGGCCACGTGAAATTCAAAGGAAATGTGATTATCGGTGGCAACATTGAATCTGGCATGATTGTTAAAGCGACGGGCTCTATTACTGTAGGCGGCTTCATTGAATCGGCTGACGTACAAGCGCAAGACGACATTCAAGTTGGTAAAGGGATCATTGGCCACACCGTGAGTGATGGCCAGCCAAAGAGTTGTCACGTCAAAGCCAAGGGTTCGATTCGTGCCAGCTACGCCCAATATTGTGATTTGCAAGCCGGAGAAAATATTGAGTTGGCGGTGCACAGCATGAATAACGATATTGTTTGTGGGCGCAATCTGACGGTGCTAGATGCGAACGGTAGGAACGGCACGCTCAGCGGCGGAGATGCCAAAGTCGGTGGCAAAGTGGTGTGCTTACAATTGGGCGTAGAAGGCGACACCGCCACTAAGGTAGAAGCGTTCGCACGCTATTCTGCATTTAAGGAGCGATTAGCAGAGCTCAAAGATCAATACAAACACGCTCAAGAAGGAACGATGGATGTGATTCGTAAAGAGCTCGAATTTAAGAAACGTCCTAAAGCCGAACGTACCGACGAAGAACAAGCTCAGATTGATGTGATGAAAACACAAAACAACGAGCAGCTTGAAGCGATAAAGCAAAAGCTAGAACAAACGGAACACGACTTTGAAGTCGCGTTAGAAGAAAATATTGTCGAAGCCAAAGAGCGTGTCTTCACACGCGTGACGGTGCAGTTTGGCGACGAGCAGGTAACGACAAAGCGCACTCATGGCGGTTGTTCGTTCCGTTTCAATCAATACGAAATTAAAGTCTCGGCGAACTTGGAAGAAGAGGACGTCGCTGCGGTTTAAGCTTTCTTACTCACTGAGCCCACACGTCGCAACAAGATGTGTGGGCTTTTGTTTATCTACAAATCGACAATGTGCTCTTGATAGTAGTCCGCAAGCGCACCGACTTGGCTGCTACACATTACTTTCATTGCTTGTTTAATGTGTTCTATTGGCCAGTTCCACCATTGGATATTGAGTAGAGTTTCAATCTCTTTATCGCTGAATCGTTGACGTACGACTTGGTTGTTTCCAACCACTACCGAATAAGGTTGCACGTCTTTCGTCACTACGGTGCGTGCTCCGATGATGGCTCCATCACCGATGTTTACTCCGGGCATGATCATCGCCTCGCTGCCAATCCAAACATCGTTCCCCACCACTGTATCTCCGGCACGCTCGAAACCGTCTTGTACGCCTTCTCCAAAGTCTTCAGGAGAGAAGGGGAAGGTCGAAATCCAGTCAATGCGATGACCTTGGTTTCCTGCCATCATGAAGGTGGCTCCAGAAGCGATGGAACAAAACTTGCCAATGATTAATTTGTCGATGCTATCGGGTTCTCTACTTTGCCATTCTTGAAGTGTGACGGGGTCACCCAACAAGTAGCGTACCGCTTGCTCTTCGAAGCTTTTTTGATGATAGAAGCCCGAGTAATAGCTGTAATCGCCAACGATGATATTGGGATTAGTGATGTGATCTTTAATGACTTGACCTTTTAACCACGTGTCGAAAACACTCATAACTCATCCTTTCAAATTTAGGTTGTACAGAGTTTAGAGGCTTTCTATTATTTCCAGTAGTTTGATTTTAGAGATTCAGAATTACTGTATGGAAATAAAATGGCTCAGCTACGTACCACTTTACGTCGCTTTGTGTGAGGAACGAAGTATTGCTGGTGCAGCAAAGCGACTGAATTGTTCGAATGCGCATGTAAGTCGGCAACTTAAACAGCTTGAAGACATATTGTCGGTGCAGCTTATTCAGCGAACTACGCGCCAGTTTAATTTGACCTACGATGGTTTGCGGTTTTATCAGCAGGTAAAGCAACTGCTCGAAGGCGCTGAGCAGATCAATGAGCAAGTCATGGCAAACGAGATCGTATCGGGAAAATTGAGAATAGCGGCGTCCGCTTCTTTCGGAGCTGCGTTACTCAGCCAAACATTGATCGAGTTTCGATTGCAACATCCACAAGTGAGTGTTGAAGTGATCTTCACAGAGACACCTCTCGACTTGATTGAGGCTGGGTTTGATATCGCATTCTACTTTACCGATACTCCCCCAGAGGGATACGTCGGCCATCAGCTACGCACTTTACACTGTAAACCGATCGCTCATCGCTCGTATTTAGCTGATAAACCAAATGTAAGTACGCCAGAGGAGCTTGGTGACTTAGAGCACATCCTTTATAAAAGTCGTGACTTGGTGTTAGACAAGTGGACGTTTACGCATAAGCAAACTCAACAGCAGTGCAGCATTGAGTTAGAAAGTACGCTGAGTTTTAATCTTGTCCAGTCCATGTTGGATGCTACTTTGGCTGGCTGTGGTGTAGCCATGTTAGATGAATTTGCATTGGCTAAACTCGAACCTGCACAAAAAGAACAACTCGTGAGTTTGCTTCCAGAATGGCAAACGGATGCGATTTTGCCGCTTTATCTGCTTTACCCAAAACGTGAGCACTTACCAAGAAGAACGCGAGCGTTCATTGATCACTTTAGGAACATATATTCTGTCGGCGAATAGCGACAACAAACTCAGCAACAATTGTGGAAGCAAAGGAATGCGAAAACACTGTCACCAGCTTCCCTGATGCAGGCGTGTTTGTTAAAACAGGTAACGAAGAAAACATATGGCGAGGGTGAGCTTCTTGAAATCAGCATTAAAGGCAATAACTACTGACCGGACACAGAAGAAGCTCATTGGATTCAGCTAACTTACATTAAGTATCGTGCTTACAGCTCGTAACGTAGACCTAAGTGGTAGTAGCTTTCGTCTGCGTGCGCACCGCCAAACGAGACTTCTTGTCCATTGCTGTAGCCACGCGAGCCGTTACGATCAACGTAGTTTGTGTAGATAGAAGAACGAGGCGTCAGTTTGTATTGCACTTCTAGCGTTGTATCTTTCAGCTCTAGCTCGTCACCATCACTGTTTTCTAAAGAACGATAACCAGCACGCAGTACCCATTTGTCATTTACACTGTAAACCGCCGTTAGTTCCATCACTTTGTCGGTACTGGTTTGTGAGTAATAGCCCTCTAGTTCATCTTCCGAGTACAACGCACCCAACATCAAATCACCTAGGTAGTAACGCGTACCTGCGCCCCAGAATGTGTAATCGGTGTCGTTGCTTTCACGTGCATCACCTTTATTCTTCTGCATCGCTATCACTGGTGCCAAGGTACCCAAATTCCCCATGTCTAGCGTATAACGCAGTGCAGCGTTGTAACCGTAGTCGAGCTCAGAAGTGTTGTTTCCTAAAATGTACGCGACAGAAAAATCGACATTACCTAGGCTGTTTTGGTATTGCAGCGTGCCATCTTGACGGAAAACTTGCGTTGCGGTTTTGTCGACTTTATTCGCTTGGCGCGCCATAGAAACATCGGAAGAGGCGAACACATCACCAATGTCGGTAAACATAATCAACCCAGATGCCACGCGACCACCAGTAATGCGACCATAATCTTTCGCATCAATACCTGCCCATACATAACGTGCGGTCAGAGACGGTTTGTCGTTTACTTGGTTTGCGTATTCAGCGGCACCCACTTGGTATTGCGCTTGGCCGATGATCGACGCGTACTCGTTGATGGTTTGTGAACCGTTTAAACCAATACGGCCATCAAACTCGCCATTTGCATCGCCATGCTCATCATTTTTACTGGTGACATTGAAACCAAGACGAGAGTAAATATTTAAAACTGACCCATCTTCCGCTTGATACAGCTGCGCTGCCATTGCGTTTGATGCCATCAATGTAGGGAGAAGTAGAGCCAAAATGTGCTTTTTCATGATTAACGACCTTTCATTTCTATTGTTTTAGGTACGACAAAGCCCCTTCCGAGTCACGGAATAAGAAAAATTGTCGTGAAGTAGAGAGAGGGTGCGCCCTTGTTTGCCAAGGACGCGAGCTAGTCCATTCCTATAGGGGAAGAATGATTTAGCTTAAATCGACGTCTTTGCAGCCAAAGAAGTAAGTCGCGAGGAAGCCGACGATGTAAGAGATAAGCAGGCCAGCAACAAACACCATCATTCCCGGGAAGATGCCATTTTCTGATGTCATGAGAGGAATCGCCACGATACCGGACGGGCCAAACACCGTATTAAGACCAACTGGTAAGCCAAGGTAAGAAACTAAACCGATAAAGAAGCCGCCCGCAGCGCCGCCAATACAAGCGGTAACGAATGGTTTTACGCGTGGTAATGTCACGCCGTAAATCAATGGTTCGCCAATGCCTAGAAGGCCAGGAATAATAGCGCCTTTAACTTGAGTGCGCAGTAGAGCGTCTTTTTTGGCTTTGAAATACAGCGCCATTGACGCGCCAACCTGACCTCCACCAGCCATCGCCAGGATAGGGAATAGCGAGTTAAAGCCCTGTGCTTCCATCAATGCAAAGTACACTGGAACAAAACCCTGGTGGATGCCAAATACCACAGAAATTAAGAACAAACCTGCCAAGATTGCAGCGCCTAATGGGTTATCGTTCAAGTTGAGGAACAACCAAGACATCCCTTTAAACAGCTCGCCGCCGATTGGCATGATGATCAAGAAGGTTACCGCACCCATGATCAACAGAGTGATAACGGACGTTAAGATCATGTCCAGATCATCTGGCATGTGTTGACGAACCTTACGCTCGACTTGCGCACCGATGATCGCCGCCAAAAGTACGCCGATAATGTTGCCGCGCGGATCAATCGCAAAGCCGAAAAACTCGTTCATGCCAGAGTAAATGCCGGATGTCGCCTCTGGGTTGTAACCCAGCACAAACAAAGAGGCGAGAATGGCACCATTAACACCAGAGCCGCCAAATGCTTGCTGCGCGTTGTAACCAATCAGAATACTTAGGAAAGCAAACAGACCCTTACCAAAGACTTTCATGTAGGCGATCAAATCCAACATAAACTGGCTTGGTGTCTGGTCGAGAACAAACATCTGTTCCAATAACGTCGCAAAACCTAGCAACAAACCAGCGGCAATAAAGCCTGGGATCAACGGCGTAAAGATAGTGGCAAACTTGCTTAAAAAACGCTGAACCGCACTGGTTTGCTTACTCTTCATCTGTTTTTTCTGCTCGGCTGCGACGGCAGAAAGATCTTGTTGCGGCATATCTGCTTCTTCACTGTCACCAGAGGTTAAGCTGTCGATCAATTGATTCATCATCTCAGCCGCTTGTTGAGCTTTTCCGGGACCGAGAATGATCTGAAACTGCTCATCGCTTTCCACCACACCCATTACGCCGGGAATTTGCTTGATAACTGATTGATCAGCCAAGCCATTGTTGGCGAGCGATAAACGCAAACGCGTCATACAGTTACCACATTTGCTTACGTTGCTACTGCCACCCACTGCGGACAGCAACTGCGATACTGTGTTTGAAGTTATTTTTGCCATAGGGTCTATCCTTCAGAACTCGGATTATTTAGTTATTATTTAGTGCTGCGCGAATAAAGCCGTTGTGCGCGGCGAGGCGTGATTTGGCTTGTTCGGCATCCAAATCGGCCAAAATCATTAAGATGGCGGTTTTGCAGTGGCGACCGCAGGCATTTAATGCTCGCTCTGCTTCTTCTTTTGATGCGTCGGTTGCTTCCACAACAATGTTGGTTTGGCGTTGTATGAGCTTGGCGTTAGTGGCTTCTACATCCACCATTAAGTTGCCAAATACCTTACCGCTACGAATCATTGCGCCTGTCGTGAGCATGTTTAGCACCAGTTTTTGTGCGGTGCCGGCTTTCATGCGAGAAGATCCAGTGACAACCTCTGCGCCAACTATCGGCAGAATCGCGATGTCGGCCGCTTCTGCCATGGCACATTCTGGATTACAGGCGATAGATGCGGTCGTGGCTCCGATGGATTTAGCGTAGTCCAAACCACCTAGTACATAAGGTGTACGGCCACTCGCTGCAATGCCTACAACCACGTCATGCTTGGTGAGGTGAAGTGCTTTTAAGTCGTCTTGACCCATTTTCGCGTTGTCTTCTGCGTTTTCTACCGCTTTTAAAATCGCTTGATGTCCACCAGCAATTAAGCCAATCACCATATCTGGATGCGTGCCGTAGGTAGGAGGACACTCGCTTGCATCAAGAATGCCTAAGCGACCTGACGTACCAGCTCCCATGTAAATTAAACGGCCACCATTTGCAAAAGCTTGGGTAATTGCGTCAACTGTCTCTGCAATTTGTGGTAGCACCGCTTTTACCGCGAGCGGGACTTTTTGATCCTCTTCATTAATGACTTGCAGCATCTCGATTGTCGAAAGCGTATCGATCTCGGCACTGGCTGGGTTACGGCTTTCTGTCACCAATCTGCTTAAATCAATTTTCATGTTTTGCACTCTTTGTAATGTTCAATCTGAGGGCGATTTTATGGAATAAAATATTCAGGTTTGGTGACAAAAATCACACTTGAGGTTATTCTTTATGCAGGAGAAATTTGGAATAATGAGAGAAAATATACGTCTATTACATCCGGGATTAACTATCTTGGTTAGAATAATCAGTGGGTTAAATCAAACGCCTATTATTTCTGTTTTGGAATAATTTATTTAATATTTTTGAGGTTTTTGTTGTGTCAGTTATCAATAGGATAGTCGCGAGGCGTACTCAGCTTTCGCAAAGCGGTCGTTTGGTTGGCGATTGGATTGTTGAAAACGCAGAAAAGGCGGCGCTGCTCACCAGCCAAGAACTTGCGGCGCAAGTAAAAGTGAGTCAATCGAGCATTGTGAAATTTACTCAGCGTATCGGCTTTAAAGGTTACAGCGAGTTTAAATTAGCTCTGAATGAAGAGATTGGCCGTAAGCATGCGATGCAGTCGACACCGCTGCACAGTGATATTTTGGCTGACGACCCCATTGCGGTTATTTCACAGAAACTGGTGAAAGCGAAAACCGACGCTATGTTTCAAACCACCAATACGCTGTCTTACGAAGCGTGTCACCAAGCGGTGAAATGGTTGAGTGAAGCGCGTCGAGTGCAAGTGGTCGGGATTGGGGGCTCTGCACTGACCGCGAAGGATTTAAGCTTTAAACTGCTTAAACTTGGTATTACGGCGCTTTCTGAACAAGACAGCCACGTGCAGATTGCTGTTGCCCGCACGCTCTCTCCAGAAGATGTTCAGATCGCAATCTCGTTTTCGGGTGAGCGCAAAGAAATTCTCGTCGCGGCAGAAGCGGCAAAAGAGCAGGGCGCGAAGGTGATTGCGTTATCTGCGCCTGGAAGAAGTCGCTTGCGCGGTATTGCCGATATTACGTTTGATACGATTGCCAATGAAACGGAACATCGCAGCTCATCCATTGCTTCGCGTACCGCGCAAAACGTGATCACCGATTTGCTGTTTATCATCTTGGTTCAGCAAAGAGACGACAGTGCCCGTCAGTTGATCAGCGATATCAGTACCGACATCAAACAGATCCTCACATGATCGCTTGTTTAACAGCGGACTAGAGATCCGGATCGTGCCTCAGCAAAGCAATAAAAGCAGAGAGATGTTTTTCAATGGTGAGATCGGCAGAAATCGCTGGTAACTCCAACGTGATGCAAGGTAAATCACGTTCACTACACCAAGTGCCGAATGAGCCGGGTGTTTCGTAGTCGACATCGTCAACGATTGGCAGTTGGAACTGCTCGCCGAGCCATTTGGCAAGGTCGGAATGTTTGGGATCATCCACAAAAGCAAGCGGTTCATGAAACGACACCACAAACTTTGGCTTGCGCAGTTCAATCAAGTTAATTAATGCGCTAACTTCTGGCTCTAGCTGGTTTTTAGTGCCAGTTTTCACCTTTACGTCTCGAACGGGGGTGTGAGAACTCCATCGATACACTGTGCCATGCTCAGTCCAATTTTGGGTTGGAAACGCGCGATTGAGATCCACTTGGTTTGCATTTGCGCGTGTGCCTAGCTGGTTGCCGTCAGGATTCATTGACAGAATCACATCATGTCGTAAGTTTTCAGCAGGCAAGCTTCTTAGCGCGCAGGACAAACCTGCAATCGAGGCTGTCTCATCCCCGTGAGTGCCTGCCAAAATCAAACCTCGCGAAGCACTTTCGACTTGAGCCGGAAAATACAGTAATGGCGCACCAAGCGCGGATTGACCGTATGATGTTGGCCGAATAAAAAATGCCGCTCTTTCCGTTCTTGGAATTAGACTCACCGTAATCTCCTGATTGATGAAGTAGTATCAATATCTAAGCTAATTACACCTAGCTAAACTGAACCGTTTAAACTCGTCAACGGTTGAAATGTTAATTGTGGCACTTGCTTCACAAGACGCGTTAGGAGAACGAAAAACGATATGGATTTTAAAAAACATTCAACGGCGTTGCTGATTTCCTCTTTATTCACCCCTTTTCTTGCTACATCAGTTGCTGCGGAGACCTTACCTAAAGGCATTCAACTTGCCGCAGAACAGCATTTAGTACGTGCGAATGACGCAGAGGCGGCGACGCTTGACCCAGCGAAAGCCGAAGGTCTGCCAGAAATGCATGTTATTCGTGACTTATTTGAAGGGCTTGTGATTCAAGATCGTGACGGAAACATTATTCCCGGTGTGGCAGAATCATGGGAAACCAACGACAACCAAACCTTTACTTTTCACTTGCGCAAAGACGCGAAATGGTCGAATGGCGAGCCTGTGACAGCGGATGATTTTGTCTATTCACTGCGCCGAGCGGTAGATCCGAAAACCGCTTCTCCAAATGTTTGGTATCTCAAACTCACCAAGATTAAAAACATCACCGATGTAGCAGAGGGCAAAAAGCCTTTGGACGATCTCGGTATCAAGGCAGTGGATAAATACACCCTACGTTTTGAGTTGGACAGTCAAGTGCCGTACTTTGTTGCTATGACTGGGCACACGTCCATGATGCCAGTGCATCAAGCGACAGTGGAAAACCGCGACAAGCCGTGGAGCGATCCAGACCAATTTGTTAGCAACGGTGCATTCACATTGGATAAGTGGGTCGTGAATGAGCGCATTGAACTGGTCAAGAACCCAAATTACTGGGATAGCGCGGATACTCATCTCACAGAGGTGACATACATTCCGTTTGAGAACCAAAACGCATCGATCAATCGCTATGCGGTGGGGGAGGTGGACATTACCTCAGATGTACCAACCCATATGGCGCAAAAGCTGAAGAAGGATTACGAGCAAGCGTATACCGCGGTTCCGCTACTTTGTACTTACTACTACGCGTTTAACACCACGCGTCCTCCGTTCGATGATGAACGAGTTCGAAAAGCCGTATCTTATTCGATGATGCGTGATGTGATCACTAATGGTGTCACGCAAGTGGGTAACCTGCCTGCCTACACGTTTGCGCACCAATATACGGCTGGCTTTGATGCGACTCAGCCTGAATACAGCACATGGACGCAGAAACAGCGTGATGAAAAGGCGCGTGAATTGCTGAAAGAAGCGGGATACGGTGATGGTAAGTCTCTGGATTTCAAATTGCTGTACAACACCAGTGAATCGAACAAGGCCATAGCAGTGGCGATTGCTTCCATGTTGAAGAACAACTTGGGCGCGAAAGTGGAATTAGAAAACCAAGAGTGGAAGTCTTACCTCGTAGCTCGTAAGCAAGGGGATTTTGATGTGATGCGCGCCTCGTGGTGTGGAGATTACAACGAAGCTTCGACCTTCTTGAGTCTACTGCGCTCTGGTTCATCAGGTAACTTTGCACGTTACAGCAGTGAAGCCTACGACAAGGCGATGAACAGTGCATTGGCCGCAACCGATGAGAAAGCGCGTCAAGGATTCTATGACCAAGCCGAGCAATTGTTGGCGGCAGATATGCCAATCGCACCGATTTACTACTACATGCAAGCGCGTTTGGTTCGTCCTACGGTTGGCGGTTTTGCCAAGAATAACGTAGAGGGCCGTATCTACTCGAAAGACCTTTACATCAAGAAGTAGCGCTCAAAACAAGCGATAAATACGAAGCCCCGTAGATGTGTCTTACGGGGCTTCTTTATTACTAGCGAGTGGAGAGCTTATTCACGAGCATAGCGACTCGTTTGCCAAGATACTCCGCCGTTGCAACATCAGAAGCATGCAACTGACCATCTTCACCGCCTTGAGCAACAATGCCACCTTGTACACCATAGCGATTCAGATTCTGCTCGCCAGAATTGCTGATCTTATCCAATCCGACCCACATCATACCGTGCTGACTAGCTAGCGTTTGTAGGTATTGCAACGTCATTGACTGATCGCCATTCATTGCCCCACCACTGGTAAAGCCAGCCGCGATCTTTCCTGCCCATTTTTGGTAATACCAAGATTCACTGCTTGCATCTGCAAATGCTTTAAACTGCGCTGCTACGCCGCCCATATAGGTCGGTGAGCCAAAGATAATCGCATCGCACTCAGCAAGTTCATCCATTAGATTAGGGTTCACAAAACGTCCCTCAATGATCTCACTGCCTTCAATACGGTGAGAGAGGATTTCACATTCACCTTGCTGCTTAATGCCTTGTTGTTCAACGCCTGCGGCAATCGCGCGAGCAAGCTGACCAGTAACGTCGGTTTTAGAGAAATAAATAATCGCAATTTTGGACACAATGGTTCCTTTTTTCATTGTTGATTTTTAATCGTGCGACTAAGGCTAAAACCTCAAGCTAAGTTGAGGTCAACACTAAAACTTAAAAAGAAGTGCATTAAAAAAGCCGATGTAGATACATCGGCTTTTTAGTGGGTTATGTTCCGTCCTAAATAAGGTTGACACTTTCCACACCCAAAATTGGAGAGTGTTATGAAATCAACAACTAAAAGAACTCAGCGCGATTACTCCCTCGCTTTTAAACTCACTG
>NZ_JAWOUY010000020.1:0-108653 GCF_033339635.1 Vibrio sp. 2092
TGGCGATGGACTAAACAAAGGCCCCCTTTTAGGGGGCTCACACAAAGCCACCTTCTTTAGAAGGTGGTAATTTACTTCTTTATCTATGACCGAGATAAGAGTGAAATTATTTCAACACACTGCTGATGGGCTTATCTTGAGGCGAAACCATAATATCAGTAGAATCGCGCTCTACTTTTTACTTGGCATTACTTACCATGAGAATTCACGCTTTCCACCGTTTATATCAGTACCGACAATCTATCTCAACCAAGCCTTTCAACGCGCGTGGATGTAAAGTGGTTCGTTGCCAATATTGCCAGGTTTCTGAGCAACACTGTTTGTGCGACCTTCAGCCAAACATCAAGGCCAATATTGCATGTATGTTGATTGTTTCTGAAAACGAAGTGTTTAAGCCAAGTAATACCGGTCGTCTAATCGCTGATACGATTCAAGAGACTTACGTGTATCAATGGAATCGCACTGAACCTTCACAAGAGATGCTTGATCTTTTGTCCAACGATGACTACCAGCCGGTCATTGTTTTTCCTGCCGATTACGTTGATCAACCTGAGCGATTGCTAGATGGATTACACTCTGAGCACTTACATCGCACTGATGGTAATAGCAAAAAGTGGTTGTTGATTTTTATCGATGGTAGTTGGCGTGAGGCGCGAAAAATCTTCCGTCGCTCTGAGTTTTTACAGTCTCTACCAGTCTTATCTATCGAGCCGGAGTGTTTATCAGAATACATCATGCGTCGTTCTGAGAACGAGCAGCATCTTTCGACAGCTGAAGTCGCGACTTTAGTTTTGAAACAAGCCGGTGAGAACAAAGCATCGGAATGCCTTCAATTGTGGTTTGAAGCCTTTAGAGAAACCTACATGCTAACCAAGACCCGAGCCAAAAACGATCCTAATCGACCGCATTTGAAACGTTTCAAAGAGTGGGTGAAAACCGAGAGCTGACTCTAAGGAATGAACTTTTGTTGATGGCATGTTGTTCAACTGACTTCAGCGAGGGGATAAATCTGCATTCGGTCACGGTTTGCAGGCGTACAGATATGGATAATGCCACTAGTTTATACTTTTGACTCCAGCCATTTTGGGAGTCGTTTAAGCATTTTTTAGGAGAGAAATACATGTATTACGGCTTTGATGTCGGCGGCACTAAAATTGAATTTGGTGCATTTAACGAGAAGCTTGAGCGTGTAGCGACGGAACGTGTACCTACACCAACAGACAACTACGAGCTGCTGGTTGATACCATTGCGGAATTGGTTAACAAATACGATGCAGAGTTTGGTTGCGAAGGTACAATTGGCCTTGGTCTACCAGGCATGGAAGACGCAGACGATGCAACGGTATTAACAGTTAACGTTCCTGCGGCGAAAGGCAAACCACTGCGCGCGGATCTTGAAGCGAAAATCGGTCGCAGCGTAAAGATTGAAAACGATGCGAACTGTTTTGCGCTATCAGAAGCATGGGACGAAGAGCTTCAAGATGAACCTTCTGTACTTGGTTTGATCCTAGGTACTGGTTTTGGTGGTGGTTTTATCTACGATGGTAAAGTTTTCTCTGGTCGTAACCACGTAGCAGGTGAGGTGGGTCATACTCGTTTACCTATCGATGCTTGGTTCCACCTAGGCGAAAACGCACCTCTGTTGGGCTGTGGTTGTGACAAGAAAGGTTGTTTAGACAGTTACCTTTCTGGTCGAGGCTTCGAGCTGCTCTACGCCCATTACTACGGTGAAGAGAAGAAAGCGATCGACATCATTAAAGCGCACGCAGAAGGTGAGGCGAAAGCTGTTGAGCACGTTGAGCGTTTTATGGAGTTGCTGGCTATCTGTTTTGCAAACATCTTTACAGCGACTGACCCACATGTTGTTGTGCTGGGTGGTGGTCTTTCCAACTTCGAATTGATTTACGAAGAGATGCCAAAACGTATTCCTAAGTACCTGCTTTCTGTCGCGAAGTGTCCGAAGATCATCAAAGCAAAACACGGTGATTCAGGTGGTGTACGTGGCGCTGCGTTCCTAAACATCAAGTAGTGACTGAAACCTTACTCGATATAAAGTAAGAAGAAATTTAAAGCCCCGTTTAGACCATCAAGGTAAAACGGGGCTTTTTACTTATATATCGAAGTAACTCATATACCCAAGTAACTTCTGTATGTTCGGGTATAGAGCACGAACAAAAATAGCATGCATAAAAAAACTCGCGACGAATCGCGAGTTTTCTGTTTGCAGCTAAGCTTATTTGTTCTTTTTGCCTACGCCTAGGTTTTCTTTTTGAGCTAGGGTGATTTTGCTAAAGCCTAATTTTCTGAAGTAGTTATCGCGGTAGTTTCGCACCGCTTTAGTGTCAGACACTGCTTCGATTTGTTGCTCCATCTTTAGGAACTCAGTGATATCGATACCTTCTGCTTCTGCAACCGCTTCTTGAATGTTGCGGTGCTGCTGGTATGAGAACGTCAGTTCTTTGTCTTGGTCTTTGTAAGTGTAAAGAATGGTGCGAGCCATAGCTGTCTCTCTGAAAAGGTTTCTGTATTAAACAAAAAGGCCAGACTCGCTGACCTTTGAATTTCTAGTTTGGGCTAGATTCTGCCTTGAAGTGGGATAATTGTCACGCTTTCTCCCGCTTTTACTGTATCAATAGCTGGGGAGATTTCGATCAAACAGTTCGCCTCACTCATTGAGCGCAAAATACCAGAGCCTTGCTTGCCTGTTGTACGAACGGTTAAACGGCCAGTGTCATCCAGTTCATAGATTCCTCGACTAAACTCGGTACGACCTTGGCGAGAGCGAAGATTCTCAGTCGCGATGGCATTCACTTTCAGAGGCTTCCAGCCTTGTTCGCCTTGCATCTTACGCAGTGCAGGCTCGACAAAGTTAATGAAAGAAACCATCACGGCAACAGGGTTGCCCGGCAGACCAAAGAACGGCTTGTTGTTGATTTGACCAAACGCTAGTGGACGTCCCGGACGCATGTTGATTCGCCAAAAATCGATTTGACCAAGTTTATCCAAGGCAAGTTTGATGTAATCCGCATCACCAACAGATACGCCACCAGAAGTCATAACCACGTCCGCTTGCGCCGATGCGTTTTCCAACGCTTCAATCATTAACTGTTCGTTGTCTTCCAGAATACCGAAATCCAAGATCTCGCAGCCGAGCTTTTCAAGCATGCCCATGATGGTAAAACGGTTGGAATCGTAGATAGAATTCGCTTTTTGCTCTGTTCCCGGCGCTTGTACTTCGTCACCGGTGGAGAACACGGCAACTTTCAATTTGCGGAACACATTCGCTTCACCAAAACCAAGCGAAGCAATCATGCCCATTTCTGGAGAGGCTAGGCGAGTGCCTGCGGTAAAGACGTCACTGCCGATAGCGAGATCTTCACCTGCTTGACGAACGTTTTGGCCTGCTTTGATATTCGCACCGTTAAAGGTGACTTTGTCACCTTCTTGAGAGGCTTGCTCACGCATGACCACTGTGTCGCCGTTACGTGGTGTTGGTGCGCCAGTCATGATCTTCACCGCTTGACCAACTTCAAGAGGCTGATCGTAAGCATGGCCCGCCATCACTTCAGCAACCACTTGGTAGCTATCGCGGTCAACATCATCACTGCGGATGGCGTAACCGTCCATCGCGGAGTTGGTGTATTGTGGCACGTTTACTGGTGAAATGATATGTTCCGCGAGAATGCGGCCATAGGCGTTTTCAATCTTGCATGCTTCTATTTCCGAAACCGTGTTCACCAAAGAAAGGATTTTTTCTTGGCCTTGAACCACAGAAAGGAAAGCCGGAGAAAGAGTGTCGCAACATGCGGCGTCTTTCTCTTTAGATTTTGGTGCTTTTGCATCTTGAACGTATTGAAGAACAAATTGAGCGATGGCATCCAAATCATTGATGTTCATTTGAGGGAGCTCAGAATCTAACTCCGCACTGTCGGAAGCGATAGCAATGATGTTTTCATCGTGAGGGTAAAGCCAAGGTTTACCCACTTCTTCACGGTGCAATTCAATTTTAGGAAACGCGATGTTTTTACAGCCTTCGACCAAAACTACATCGAGCTTGTCTTCATCAAAACGAGTTAAGAGGTATTCAAACTCCGCTTCGGCTTCTGGCGTTTCTGTCATTAACGCAAAACGGTTGCGAGAAGCAATCAGCATTTGAGACGCGCCGGCTTTGCGTAAACGGTAGCTGTCTTTACCCGGCTTATCGACATCGAAGTTGTGGTGCGCATGTTTTAGCATGCCAATGCGTAAACCTGCTTCAGTCAGCTTTGGCAATAGGGCTTCAAGTAGCGTGGTTTTGCCTGTGCCTGAATAAGCTGCAAAACCAAGAATAGGAATGTTTAGCGTGTGTTTCATGATTCTAATTGTCCAAATTGCGCCAGTTCTTCCGGAGTGTTCAAGTTGACGAAACAGTTTGGTGAGTCGCTAAAGTCAACGTAACTGGTGTTGCACTCTTTGTAGAGCAGAATGATTTTGCGGTCGCCACGTTCTAAAAATGCGGTGAGTTTTGGCAGTACGCGCTTGTGGTAGAGCGTGAAAACAGGTTGCTGATGGTCACCATCATGAGCGACCAAAATATCGCTGTCTTCTTTGACGGCCTGGCAGAAACGCTCGACAAGGTCGGTGTTAATTTGAGGGCTATCGCAAGGTACAAATCCGACCCAGTCTGTTTCAGCATGCATCAAACCCGCGTGAATACCGCCCATAGGTCCAGGGAAATCTTTGAATTGATCACTAAATACGAAACCAAATTTGCTGTACGCATCTTGGTTTCGATTGGCATTAATTAAAATGCGTGGTGTTTGTGGAGATAAACGTTCAATAACGTGTTCGATGAGTGGCTTCTGATTTAATTCAATCAGACCTTTATCTTTTCCACCCATACGGCTGGCTTGGCCACCAGCCAAAATGACCCAACTAGTTTGTGTTGGTTGAAGCATATGCATTCTCTTGGGATGTTTCTTTTGGTATGACATACAACAGAGGAGACTCTATCAAAGTCTTGTCTTTAATCCACCACTGTTTTTTACATAAGTCGGTCAGTGCGTTGGCCTGATGGCTTGTCACCACGATACTGGAACCACGATCCAAAAGATCTTTCGCCATCACCACCAATCGTTCAATGGACTCTTGGTCTAAAGACGCACTTGGCTCATCCATCAATAAAATCGACGGTTTTAAAATCCAAGCCCTTGCCATGGCAACGCGCTGTTTTTCACCGCCGGACAACACGGAAATATGTTCGTCCGCTAAGGTTTCTAAACCTACCATGCGCAGCGCGTGAATAACTTGAGCTCGCTTATCTTTTTGCGTGTCTTGTTGATATTTCACTCCATAGACTACGTTTTCATATACAGTGCCGTCAAAAAGGTAAGGGGATTGATGGAGATAAATCACATCGACACGACCATTGCGACACGTCAGTCTTTTCAGCCACGTATCTTTTGGCGCAACAACATCGCCAGTAGAGGGTTTGAGCAAGCCAGCAAGGATTTTGAGTAGGGTAGTTTTGCCCACACCATTGTCACCCTTGAGATAAATGGCATCATTTGGGCCGATGGCTAACTCAGGGATGTGGAAAAGCACACGCTCTTTAAAGCGCATGGATAACTGTTCGGCGGTGATTTTTATAGTCATAATTCGCCTCGACATGGGGTTAATGGTGAGTCGTTTGTTTGCTTCATGTTCTATGTTCTGAGGTAGCCTTTGCCTCTCATACTTGATAAGAAGAAGTTTAGAGCCAACGCTAAAGATAGTAATACAATTCCTAATGCAACTCCTTGCGCAAAAGCACCTTTACTGCTTTCCATTGCGATAGCCGTGGGAATATTTCGCGTCACGCCCATAATGTTACCACCAACCATCATTGAGCAGCCCACCTCGGTCACGATACGTGAAAACCCTGCAATGATAGCCGCAAGTAGAGGAAAGCGGGTTTCCCAAATCATCGTAGCTGCCAAGCGCGGAATGGAGACGCCCAGTGTGATGGCAGTTTCCACTGCACGACGGTCGCTAGATTGCAATGCACCATGCATCATCGATACCAAAACAGGGAAGCAGATCACCATTTGGCCGAAGATCATCGCCTTCTGAGTGAACAGCATTTGCCAATCTCCCCAAGGGCCAGCACGCGACAGCAACATGTACAGCAACAGGCCAATCACCACGGTAGGGACCGCTTGCAGCGTATTTACGATCGACAACAAAAACCATTTACCGCGAAAGTCGGTATACGCCAGTACAAAGGACATCAAAATAGCCGGCAATACCACTAGGGATATTGCCGTAATAGAAACACTAAAGGAGACCGCAACGATCTCCCATAGGTCTGCATCAAAATTCACCAGTAAGCGAAGCGCTTCCAGTGTTGTATCAGCAAGATTCATATTGCGTTATTTGCTCTCAGCATTCGCAACAAACAGTTGTTTACCGTTTAGGCGGAAACCATTGATAAGTTCCTGTCCGCGAGGGTTTACCAACCAATCACTGAATGCCTTCGCACCTTGGTAGTTGATCGTTGGGTAACGCTCAGGGTTAACAAGAATAACTTGGTACGGGTTAAACAGTTTTTCATCGCCTTGGAACAGAATTTCTAGATCCAATTTGTTTTGGTAAGCCAGCCAAGTGCCGCGGTCCGTCATGGTGTAGCCTTGCATTTCAGACGCCATGTTTAGAGTTGGGCCCATACCTTGACCTACGCTACGGTAGCCACCAAAGTTCGGTTCGATTTTAGTTTGAGCCCAGAAGCCCATTTCTTTTTTGTGCGTACCAGAATCATCGCCGCGAGAGATGAACGTTGCGTTTTTGTTTGCGATCTCTTTGAATACATCTAACACGCCTTCGTCATTTTTGATTGTTGCTGGGTCAGCTTTCGGGCCTACAATCACAAAGTCGTTGTACATTAGCTTGCGAGGTAAAACGCCGTAGCCTTTCTCAACAAATGCGCCTTCAGCTTTTGGTGCATGTGTCATCACCAAATCTACGTCACCGTTTTCGCCCATTTTTAAGGCTTTACCAGTACCTGCAGCAATAACATCGACTTTGTAGCCCGTGTCTTTTTCAAATTGTGGAAGCAGGTAATCAAGTAAACCTGAATGGTAAGTACTGGTTGTGGTTGCAAGGCGAACGTGTTCTCCGTCTTGAGCAGAAAACGCAGAGTAACTTACAAGCGTGATTGACGTTGCAGCCAGAGTTAGCGCAATTTTTTTCATTTTTATGTGTTCCTTTCCAATGATTCTTTGGAATCTCTCCAGGTTTTAGGGAGAAGCCTTTTTGGACGAGAGCGATTAGCGTAATACGCAAGTTGTCTCAGGGTGTTGGAATAAGCAAACATCAACATCCTGAGATCACTTAAATGCGCTCCGTATCCACCTTATAGCAAACAAGATGCCAACCTTTTACAAGCTTAAAGTGCTTGGTTTATGCACTAAATCATGGGGTTATTTGCATAAAAGTTTGCGTTGGTACAAAATGTCGCACTTTTTGTAGGGTATCTCTGTTTAAACTTGGTACACTCTGTCCCATCGAAATCCATCTGGGGTAAATATGTCTACTCAATCCCATCTTAGTACAAACCAACAATATAGCGCCTTTTCCGTACTGGTCGTCGATGATGAATTAGGCATGCAAGCCATCTTGAAAAAGGCATTGGGTAAGCTTTTTTCACATGTCGATACAGCTGGTAGCATCGAAGAAGCAGAACAACTGCGTAATTCTCGACATTATGATCTGATCTTACTGGATATTAATCTGCCAGGGCGTTCTGGAATTGAGTGGGAAGAAGCGTTTGAAGATGATGACAAACGTGCCGATGTGATTTTTATGACGGGTTATGCGGATTTAGAAATTGCCATTCGAGCGCTACAGCTCGGTGCTTCCGACTTTATCCTCAAACCATTCAACCTTGAGCAGATGTTAAAAGCGGTCAGTCGCTGTATGGATCGCCGTTTGAACGAACGCATGCAGTACGCCATGACACGCGATTACCAACGTCACAATACCTCAGAGATCATCGGCGGCTCAGAAAAAACGCGTCTGCTTAAGCAACTTATTAACCAATTTGCACCATCACGTGCTTCTGTTTTGGTGGAAGGTGAGTCGGGTACGGGTAAAGAGCTAGTTGCACGAGGTATCCACCAGGCGAGTGGGCGAACGGGCCCGTTTGTGCCAATCAACTGCGGTGCGATTGCACCAGAGCTTTTAGAAAGTGAGTTGTTTGGTCATACATCGGGCGCGTTTACCGGTGCAAAAAAATCGCGTGAAGGTTTGTTCCGTGTTGCGAACGGTGGCACCTTATTTCTTGACGAAATCGGGGAGATGCCACTTGCAATGCAGGCATCATTATTACGTGTGTTAGAGCAGCGTACAATTCGCCCTGTCGGTTCAGAAAGAGAGATCAGTATTGATGTCCGTATCGTAGCGGCAACCAACCGAAACCTGCAAGAAGAGGTCAATCAAGGTAATTTCCGCAGTGACCTCTATTACCGTTTAAACGTTCTGAAAATTGAAGTGTGTCCGCTGCGAGAGCGCAAAACCGACTTATTTGAGTTGGTGCCATTTTTCAGCAACATGCTGACGCGCGAGCTCGGTATGCCTGCGCCCAAATGGGCGCACGAGGACATGGAAGCCATGAGTGAGTACGATTGGCCGGGAAACATTCGTGAGCTGAAAAACTTGATTGAGCGTTGTATCTTGCTTGGCAAACCACCTGCACACTATTGGCGAGAGCTGAATGGCGGGCATTCACTGCCTAATGTATCGATTACTGTTTCTCACTCAGCTGAGTTACCAACCTTTAGAGAAGGCAAAGAATTTACTGGCGAGGGCTATCCAAACAGCTGGACGTTAAAAGAAGTCGAGAAAGCACATATTAAACAAGTCGTTAACTTGCATGAAGGCAATAAGTCTGCTGCTGCTCGTGACTTGGGCGTAGCTCGCAAGACCTTAGAACGTAAATACAAAGAATGGGATTCTGAGGATGAGGAATATGCCAGCTAACGGCCCACAACACAAAGGATTGTCAAAATGGACGCACCGTTTTAAAACCATGGTGCGTTATCGCTTGTTATTCTTAACCTCTGCGCCGATTTTCCTCACATTGTTAGCTCTTATCGGCATTACGATTTATTGGTCTATTCATTACACGTGGCAAAATGCGCTGCTTGATGTCTCGGAACGTCTTGGTGTTGCAAATAACAGCGTAACGTTGTTACAGCAAAAGCAAGCCAATTACGTGCGGGCGTTTGCCGATTCGTACGATTTCCGTATTCGCATTAATCAAGGAACGCCACAAGGTGACCTGCAAAAGTGGGTCACAGAGCAGAAGAAAAGATATGCTTTAGATTTTCTCTCTTTCCAACGCGTTAATTCCATGGAAAACAAATTCCGCTTTATGGATCTCACCAAGCGCGAATCGTTTTTTGATGTACTCAATAAAGAAGAACTCGAACGCCTCGATCCTGAACTCGCCAAACGAGCAGAAGTGCCTATTCTTGCTGATGGTGACAGGGAGGTGCGTGGGTTAGTCAGTCGGACCGTGATTCCGGTATACAGCCAAGCGAACGATTTGATCGGCTTTCTTGATGGTGGTTTGCTCCTTAACAACAGCACAGTGCTGGTGGATCAAATCCGCGATCTCATTTACTTAAGTGATAACGACCGCCTTCGCCCTGTGGGTACGTTGACGGTATTTCTCGATGATTTGCGTGTGAGCACCAACGTTCCTCTAGACAGCGATCATAGACTAGGGCGCGCCATAGGCACTCGCGTGAGCGCCGAAGTGTATAACCAAGTACTTTCTAAGGGTGAACAGTGGGTTGATCGCGCTTATGTGTATGACGCTTGGTATATTACGGCGTATCAACCGATCAAAGACCAATACGACAATGTTATTGGTATGCTTTATACCGGTTACCTCATGTGGCCATTCGTTAAAGCCTACATGACGAACATTGCCGAAATCAGCTTGATTACGGTTATGTTATTGCTGGTTTCCGGCGTGATGGTATATCGCGGTTCTTATGATCTGTTTCGACCGATCGAACGCATTCATAAAGTGGTGAAGCAGGTCCAACAAGGTAAAGAAAAACGGATTGGCCCGTTAGGATTAGATGCCGATCATGAACTTGCGCAGTTAGCCAGACAGTTTGATGATATGTTAGACGCGCTAGAAGAGCGCAAAATTGAACTGAAAAACTCCGCAGCTCAACTTGAATGCAAAGTTCAAGAGCGTACGGCAAGCCTGAGAGAAAAAACCCAAGATCTTGAACTGCATATTCAATTGCTCAACCAAACCCGCGACAAACTCGTTGTTCATGAAAAACTGGCAGCACTGGGAGAACTCACCGCGGGGATTGCTCACGAAATTAATAACCCAACCGCCGTGATTCTTGGCAACGTAGAATTGATCCATTTTGAATTGGGTGACGATGCAAGTCGAGTACAAGAAGAAATTGATGCGATTCACGCGCAAATTGATCGTATCCGCAATATCACACGCAGTTTATTGCAATACAGTCGCCAAGGCGGTGTTCAAGATGAAATCACTTGGCAACATGTCAATCCTATCATTGATGAAAGCATCACCTTGGTTAAAACTGGCACCAAGAAACGCGACGTTGAGTTTGTGACTGACCTACAAGCGCACACGTCCGTTGAGATAAACCGTCACCACTTGCTACAAATCTTAGTTAATTTGCAAATGAACGCCATTCACGCAATGAGCGGTAAAGGAACTTTAACAGTAGTCAGTGAAGACTGGATTGAAGAGGGCGAAGTGAAAGGAGCCGCGATTCATGTTATCGATGAGGGCTGCGGTATTAAACCAGAAAACTTGAGTCGAATCTTCTCGCCATTTTACACAACGAAACGAGAAGGCACAGGGTTAGGGCTATCGGTCTCCCAAAGTATTCTCAGCCAAACGGGTGGTGAGTTAAAAGCAGAGTCTGAATGGGGAACAGGCAGTAAATTCAGTATTTATTTACCTAAAAAAGCCGAACTGATCCTAGAGGTGACGAACATCGCTTAGTCACTTTTTTGAAGCATTAATGGAAAAAGAGCCACTGACGATAGTGGCTCTTTTTTGTATTTGATGACGCATTTATGTTTACGCTTTTGCTTCTTAGAAACCTTACAATGATTTCACTTGGAGTGAATTAATAAAAACAACACTTGCAGTATGTAGCATGAACAAGTACCGTTGCCCGGTTTTTCTAAATACACCCCAATTGCTAAGGTAAAGGTTTTGATCTCCACAGCGAATATTACTCAACAATTCGGCGCTAAGCCGCTATTCGAAAACATTTCAGTTAAGTTCGGCGAAGGCAATCGCTACGGCTTAATTGGAGCTAACGGTTGTGGTAAATCAACCTTTATGAAGATCCTCAGCGGCGAGCTTGAGCAAACCAGCGGTAACGTAAGCTACGATCCAAACGAGCGCGTTGCAAAACTGAACCAGGACCAGTTCGCTTACGAAGAATTTACTGTAATCGATACCGTTATCATGGGTCATAAAGAGCTATGGGAAGTGAAGAAAGAGCGTGACCGCATCTACTCACTTGCTGAAATGAGCGAAGAAGACGGCATGAAAGTGGCTGACTTAGAAGTTCAGTTTGCTGAAATGGACGGCTACATGGCAGAAGCCAAAGCGGGCGAGCTTCTTCTTGCTGTAGGTATCCCAATGGAGCAACACTTCGGTCTAATGAGTGAAGTAGCACCAGGCTGGAAACTTCGTGTGCTTCTAGCGCAGGTTCTATTCGCAGACCCAGATGTGATGCTTCTTGACGAACCTACCAACAACTTGGACATGGACACAATTCGTTGGTTGGAAGACACGCTAAACGCGCGTAACTGCACAATGATCATCATTTCGCACGACCGTCACTTCCTAAACTCAGTATGTACACACATGGCTGACTTGGACTACGGTGAACTACGCGTTTACCCTGGTAACTACGACGAGTACATGACGGCGGCTTCTCAAGCTCGCGAACGTCTACTAAACGACAACGCTAAGAAGAAAGCACAAATCGCTGAGCTACAAACGTTCGTTGCGCGTTTCTCTGCAAACGCATCGAAAGCAAAACAAGCGACATCTCGTGCGAAGCAAATCGACAAGATCAAATTGGACGAAGTGAAAGCGTCTAGTCGTCAAAACCCATTCATTCGTTTTGAACAGTCTAAAGAGCTGTTCCGTAACGCTCTGATTGTAGAAAACCTGAGCCAAGGTTTTGAAGAGGACTTGTTCTCAGACTTCAATGCAATTTTTGAAGTGGGAGAGCGCGTTGCGATCATCGGTGAAAATGGTGTGGGTAAAACAACACTTCTAAACACGCTTGCTGGTGTACTTGAACCGCGTGCTGGTGAGTTCAAATGGTCTGAAAATGCAAACATCGGTTACTACGCGCAAGACCACGCGCATGACTTTGCAGAAGATATGAATCTAACGGATTGGATGGGTCAATGGCGTCAAGAAGGTGATGACGAGCAAGTCGTTCGTGGTTTCCTTGGTCGTATGCTGTTTGGTCAAGATGACATTAAGAAGTCAGTAAAAGTACTGTCTGGTGGTGAGCAAGGTCGTATGCTGCTTGGTAAGCTAATGATGCACAAGCCAAACATGCTGCTAATGGACGAACCAACCAACCACATGGACATGGAATCAATTGAATCTTTGAACACCGCGCTTGAGCAATACAAAGGCACGTTGTTCTTCGTCTCTCACGACCGTGTATTCGTAGACTCGTTAGCAACGCGTATTATCGAAATCCGCGATGGTAAAATCACAGACTTTAAAGGCACTTACTCTGAGTTCCTAAAATCTCGTGGCGTTGACGCGTAATTACTCGCAAAGCGTTTAAAAAGCAAAAGCCTCGCTATTTAGCGAGGCTTTTTTGATATTTGGCCTTAATCCTTAAACTGACCGGTTATATACGCATAGAGCCCGACCACGCCAAAGGTAATAATCATAGAAAGCATGATACCGCTGGGCGTAAGCAGAAAATTCCACAATTGGTCATTATTCATAGTCCACATCCTCTGTGAATCCGCATTATTGGTTTTAGTTTACACTGAAAAGGTGTTATTGGTTGCCTTTTACATCAAATTCAACCTTGTCGGCTCCTGTAAACACTTGGAAGCGCAAACCTTTCGCACGCGCAATGGTCGTAATACCAAATTGCTTCGCTAGATCTAACCCCATTTGAGTAACGCCAGAGCGAGAAAGCAGAACAGGAATGCCCATTTGAGCCACTTTAATCACCATCTCTGATGTAAGGCGACCAGTTGTGTAGAAAATTTTATCTTCACCTGTTTCTTCTTTGAGCCACATCTCACCTGCAAGTGTATCCACTGCGTTGTGACGGCCGACATCTTCCACAAATGACAACACTTCATTACCTTTGCAAACCGCACAGCCGTGTACTGCGCCCGCTTTTTTGTAGGTGTCGTTGTAATGAGTTAACGCTTCCAGCGCAGAATAAATTTCTGACTGCTTAAGAGAAACTTGAGGCACTTGATAATTTTCAAGCTGCTTCATCACGTTGCCATACATGGTGCCTTGGCCACAACCTGAGGTGACGGTTTTCTTTTTCAGGGCGCCTTCTAAGTGTTCAGTGTTTTCTTTAGTAATCACCGCTGCGGAATGCGTTTCCCAGTCAATAATAACGGATTCAATCGCGGCTGGATCGGACAGGAAGCTTTGGTTTTTTAAATAACCCAGTACTAGTGCTTCTGGACGCGAACCTAGCGTCATGAGCGTGACCACTTCTTTCCAGTTCAGCATGACCGTAAGAGGACGCTCGCAAGCGATTTGCTTCGTGAGCTTTTCGCCGTACTCGTCGTACACATCGACTTCAATGGTTTGCAGGGGATTTTCACTGGTTTTAATAATATTTGGTTTCAGCACAGTCGTGTCCTAGTGATTAAGAGCGTTAGGTTGCTAAGCATTTTAGCTTGTTAAGTGGCTAGCAAATCTCATTCCAAAATAGCGGTTCCCACAGAAATTGCGAGGTTTTATGTCAACAATGCATTAAAACTGCGAGTTCGCAGTAATGACACATCAATACATTTGAGTTTCGTCTAGTTTGGTACTTATAGCCTGAGGGAGTATATAGACTAAGTTATATCAGCTTGGCGCGTTTATTGCTTCGAAGACAATAAAAATGGTCGAAAACGGGGGCAAAATCTCTTGTGTGTTTTCAGACCAAAAATAGAAAGACTGGGTGAGTTATGTCGGATAAGAAAGATTTCGAAAAAAATTACGAAAAGACTG
Source organism: Vibrio sp. 2092 (assembly GCF_033339635.1). Lineage (NCBI taxonomy): Bacteria > Pseudomonadati > Pseudomonadota > Gammaproteobacteria > Vibrionales > Vibrionaceae > Vibrio > Vibrio sp. 2092. The sequence goes on from NZ_JAWOUY010000020.1 coordinate 14,264, forward strand.
AGGATACATGGCCAATCGGCGTAGAGCTTGTTGAGCATGAGATCAGTACAGGGATTTGGGTGACAACCCAATGGCAGTTGACAGGATTTGCGCTGAATCCGACGGAAGAGACTCCAGATGTTTGTCCGTTGCAATTACATAAAGATGAACGTACAGACTACCGCTTTAACTTAAGCTCTCAGCAACCTAAACTCTTTTTAGTGATGGATAACGTCGAGTCTGGTGAAAAACCAGCGATACAGTTACTGACGGCTTCACAATCTGTTGCGGCGCAATATATGGATGGTGATAACCTTGTACTATCTAACGATATGCCGTTAGCCGTTCAGGCTTGGATGGAAGCCTTTATTGGTCGTCACGGTGAGTTGTTAGAAGTAAGACGCAAGAAACGCAAAGGAGCAGGCAGAGCAAATGGCAACTAGTTTTTTAAGCCGTTGGTCGAAACGTAAACTAGAAGAATCTTCCCAACATGCTGAAGAGATCACGCCGATAGCAGAGACGGAACAATCCGAAGATAGTGTCACAGCGCTTTCAAACGCTGACGAAAGCTTAGATACTTTGAGCGTCAATGAGGATAGTCAGGCTCCAGACATTACCGCGAGTGTAGAGACTGAAAAAAACGAAGAAATGTCTGTGGCGCAACTGCTGGTTTCTGAAGCTTCAGAAAGCGTTAAGAAAGCTGCGCTGCGCAAAATGTTCTTGTCCGAAGAATTTAACGTGCGTGACGGCCTAGACGATTACGATGATGATTACAGTAACTTAAAGTCACTTTCTCAAGACGTCGCTGAGACGCTGCGTGATTGGGTTAAAGATAAAGTGGAAGACGAACCAGACGCTGAAACTGCGCAAGGGTCTGAGCTTAACGCTAACGATATCGCATCTGAGGTAGTTGAAGACGCAGAGTCAAACACCGACAAAAGTGGCCAAATTACTCAAGATGAAAATGAACTGTATATAAATACAGTATCTGGCGAAAGTGATACTTTTGCTGAAGAATCACAGCCTAACGAGGTGAGACAAAATATACCACATAAATAATAGGTACATTTTGACTAAACACTCAATGAGCCGGCTGAGACAAAATGTCTCAACCGGTTTTTTTATCCCTACTATTTGTCAGTAAAATTGATAACCTATTGATTTTAATTTGATATTTTATTGGCATGACACTTGCTATTTGTTGCTCAATACCAATCTGGTTGAAGTTAGTACGGACGCACTGCGTAGTATTCATCGCCTATAGATGGCGGAATAAGAATTCTCATTGATAAGTTAATCAGCAGAATCTCCGGCGCTAACTACACTAAGAGATGGAAAAGACTATCCATGTTCATAAATGGAATTGAGCAATGCTGAAACAATTATTAGAACAAGCAACTTCCAATAACGGTAAAGCGAGGCTGTACGCTTTCGAAAATACCGTAGAGTTGACCAATCTTATTCCACCAACCGTAAGCTATGAAAGCGGCGGTAATACTTTGATTGTGGGCCCAACAGCAATCATCGAAAGTGCGGCAGCGCAATTGTCGCAAATGAACAGCCTAACGCTGCTTTCTACCGATGGCGAAAAGGGCACAAATCCCGAGCTTTATTACGCCAATTCGGTTCAGGTTTCAGGGTTCTTAGGTACGTTTGAAGTTCTGATTGAAAATCATGGTTTGACCAACAACCTTGCCAAGGTCGCGACCAATAGCGATTGTTTCGATATCGTACTCGATCTTTGCCTTAACAGCTGCATGTCGGAAGAAGTCCCAGTACCGGGCTACTACCCAGTAGGTCGTGGCTATCCGAAACTGGCTGAAGCGTTGGAAGAGATTCCAACCTTAATGGGGACGTTCGATAAACCGAAATTCTTCCGTTTAGATACCGATTTATGTGCACACAGCTCTCGTGGCGTAAAAGGTTGCGAACGGTGTGTGGATGCTTGTCCGGCAGGGGCACTATCGAGTGAAGGCAGCGACAGAACGGGCCATCGCATCGAGATCAACCCATACCTATGTCAAGGCGTGGGTACTTGTGCTACAGCGTGTCCGACAGAAGCGATTCATTACGCACTGCCAAACCCTGAAGATACGCAAAAGTTTATTGAACGTACGCTCGCCAACTATGAGCAAGCGGGTGGTTTAGATCCTATCGTATTGATTTGTAGTTCTCGCCACGAGAGCTACAACGTGATGGCACTAAAAGCACTGCCAGATAATGTGATTCCAATTGTGGTGGAAGAACTGCCTTCGGTTGGTATTGATACTTGGTTCGCCGCGCTTGTGAATGGTGCTACTCAGGTGCTGTTTGCGGCTTCACGTTTTATGCCTCAAACCATTATTCGCGTGCTTAATAGCGAAGTAGGTATTGCTCAAGAGCTGCTCGGTCAGCTTGGTATCGCCAAAGAAACCATCGACATTCTGTATCTAGAGTCACTACGTGAAGGTGCTCCGACACTTTGTACTGAGTCTTTTGATTTGGCATTAGGTGATTTGCAAGGTAACAAACGTCAGCGTCTATTTACGGCGTTGGATGCGTTGTCCGCATCACGTATTCCAGTTGAGAACATTGTTGAACTTCCAGCGAACGCACCTTACGGCACAGTCTCTTGTGAAAGTAAAGGTTGTACGTTGTGTATGAGCTGTGTGGCGGTGTGTCCAACACGTGCATTGCATACGGACGGTCGATCTCCGTCGCTTAAATTCGTCGAGCAAGACTGCATTCAATGTGGGCTGTGCGAGAAAGCGTGTCCAGAGAAAGTGCTGACGCTTACTCCTCGTATGAACTGGGTGAAAGAAGAACGCCAGAAAGCGGTTGTGATTCATGAAGAAAAGGCAGCCGAGTGCATTCGTTGTCACAAGCCTTTTGCTCCGCAATCGATGATCGACATGCTACAAAACAAGTTACGCGGTCACTCTCATTTCTCTGATGAAGCGGCGATCAATCGTATCGCGATGTGTGAAGACTGCCGTGTGATCGACATGTTTGAGTCGATGGCAGAAGACCCAATGAAACAACTGAAATACTAGGAGCTCGCAGTGGACACACAACAAGAACAAACACTGAGAACAGACATTTATCTCGTTCTATCTGCACTTTTTCGTAGTGCGCCTAGTGATGAAATGCTGGCGTTCCTGAAATCGCTAGAAATTGAACCGTCTGAGAGCGCGATGCAAAAAGCTTGGCTCGGACTGCAACAAGCCGCGAACGAAGCGCAACGAGAAGCGTTAGAAGAAGAATATCAAGATCTGTTTATTGGAATCGGCCGTGGTGAAGTTGTGCCATTCGGATCTTGGCATCGCACGCGCTCGATGATGGAAAAACCGTTAGCGGAAATTCGTCGCGATTTGGATCTTTTAGGCATCGAACGAGAAGAGAGCGTGAAAGAGCCTGAAGACCATATTTCTGCACTGTGCGAAGTGATGGCAATGCTGACAGGTGAAGAGGAAGAACTTCAACAAGCGGTGTTTAACAAACACATCGCCCCTTGGTTCCAATCTTTTACGCGCCAACTAGAGAGCGCAGAAAGCGTGAACTTCTACAAGCCAGCTGCACAGCTTTGCGACGCGTTTTTAACGTTAGAGCAAGTGCGCTTTAGCGTGAACACCAAAAGCAGTAAGAACAAATTAAAAATTGATGTGAAAAACGTCACTGATTACGAGTAATCGAGCAGTACTTGGTCATATCGATAGAGAGGCATGAGTCTCCAAAGATCTACCGTAAGGTAAGGAAGCAATGATGAAAGATAATAAAGAAATAAACACAAGCCGTAGGGATCTCCTAAAAGGCTTCACAACCGCTGCCGTTGCCGGTGCTGTTGTTGCGGGAACCACGAAAGTGGCCGTTGCTTCAGAAACGGTTGAGCCTTCTGAAAACGACGTGAAGAAGAAAGGGTATCGTGAAACTCAACACATTCGCGATTACTACGACACACTTTAGGAGATAACGGATGAAACTTGTCAAACGCTCCGACAGTGTGAGCAAAGAAACGAATCAGCTTGGCGTATCTCGTCGTGCATTCATGAAAAACACTTCGCTTGCCGCTGGTGGCGCAGTGGTTGGTGCTAGTCTATTCGCACCGGGAATGATGAAAAAAGCGCAAGCAAAATCAGTCGGTCCAGAAGCGAAAACAGAAATAAAACGTACTATCTGTTCTCACTGCTCAGTGGGTTGTGGTATTTACGCAGAAGTTCAAAATGGTGTTTGGACGGGTCAAGAGCCTGCATTCGACCACCCATTTAACGCCGGTGGTCACTGTGCAAAAGGCGCAGCACTGCGTGAACATGGTCACGGTGAGCGTCGTCTAAAATACCCAATGAAGCTTGAAAACGGGAAGTGGAAAAAGCTTTCTTGGGATCAAGCGATCGAAGAAATCGGTAACAAGGTGATGGACATCCGTAAAGAGTCCGGCCCTGATTCGGTTTACTTCTTGGGAAGCGCAAAGCACAGCAACGAACAAGCGTACTTGTTCCGCAAAATGGCATCACTTTGGGGTACGAACAACGTTGACCACCAAGCGCGTATTTGTCACTCAACAACCGTGGCGGGTGTAGCGAACACTTGGGGTTACGGTGCGATGACCAACTCTTTCAATGACATGCACAACTGTAAGTCGATGCTATTCATTGGTTCAAACCCAGCTGAAGCACACCCAGTAGCGATGCAGCACATTCTGATCGCAAAAGAGAAGAACAACTGTAAGATCGTCGTAGCGGATCCTCGTCGTACACGTACGGCAGCGAAATCAGATCACTATGTCTCACTTCGTCCTGGTTCTGACGTAGCATTCATTTGGGGTGTGTTGTGGCACATCTTCGAAAACCAATGGGAAGATAAAGAGTTCATCCGTCAACGTGTATTCGGTATGGATGAAATCCGTGCTGAAGTGGCGAAATGGACGCCAGCAGAAGTTGAGCGCGTAACAGGCGTAAGCGAAGAAGACGTTTACCAAACAGCAAAACTGCTTTCTGAAAATCGCCCGGGCTGTATTGTTTGGTGTATGGGTGGTACTCAGCATACTACTGGTAACAACAACACACGTGCTTACTGTGTGCTTGAGCTAGCGCTTGGAAACATTGGTAAATCAGGCGGCGGTGCAAACATCTTCCGTGGTCACGATAACGTACAAGGCGCAACCGACCTTGGCGTGCTCTCTGACACGCTACCGGGCTACTACGGCCTTTCTGAAGGCGCTTGGCGTCATTGGTCAAAAGTGTGGGAAATCGATTACGAATGGATCAAAGGTCGTTTCGATGACAACGCTTATAGCGGTCAGAAACCAATGCACAGTGCAGGTATTCCTGTATCTCGTTGGGTTGATGGTGTACTGGAAAACAAAGACAACATTCGTCAACGCGAAAACATCCGCGCAATGTTCTACTGGGGACACGCAGTGAACTCTCAAACACGTGGTGTTGAGATGAAAAAAGCGATGCAGAAGTTGGACATGATGGTGATTGTGGACCCATACCCAACGGTTGCTGCGGTAATGAACGACCGTACCGACGGCGTTTACCTGCTTCCTGCAACAACACAGTTTGAAACACACGGCAGCGTTACCGCATCTAACCGCTCTCTACAATGGCGTGATCAGGTGATTGAACCTTTGTTTGAATCAAAACCAGACCACGAAATCATGTACCTGCTTTCGAAGAAACTGGGCTATTCCGATCTTCTGTTCAAAAACATCCGTGTTGAAAACAACCAGCCGGTGATTGAAGACCTAACGCGTGAATTCAACAAAGGCATGTGGACGATTGGTTACACAGGCCAAAGCCCAGAGCGTTTGAAAGCGCACCAACAAAACTGGCATACGTTCCACAAAACCACATTGGAAGCGGAAGGTGGCCCTGTCAACGGTGAAACCTACGGTCTACCTTGGCCATGTTGGGGTACACCGGAAATGAAACACCCAGGTACACACATTCTGTACGATACGTCTAAGACGGTTGCAGAAGGTGGCGGTAACTTCCGTACGCGCTTTGGTGTGGAATTTGAAGGCAAGAGCCTTCTTGCAGAAGACAGTTATTCGAAAGGCTGTGAAATCAAAGACGGTTACCCAGAGTTCACTGACAAGTTGTTGAAACAACTTGGTTGGTGGGACGACTTAACTGCTGAAGAGAAAGTGGCAGCAGAGGGTAAAAACTGGAAGACTGACCTTTCTGGCGGTATTCAGCGTGTCGCGATCAAGCACGGTTGTATTCCATTTGGTAACGCGAAAGCGCGTGCGATTGTTTGGACGTTCCCAGACCGTGTGCCACTGCATCGTGAACCACTTTACACACCACGTCGTGACCTTGTAACGGATTACCCAACTTGGGAAGACAAAGATGCAATCTTCCGTGTTCCTACGTTGTATAAATCCATTCAAGAGCAAGACAAATCGGGCGAGTACCCAATCGTTCTGACTTCTGGCCGTCTGGTTGAATACGAAGGTGGTGGTGAAGAGACGCGTTCAAACCCTTGGCTTGCCGAGCTTCAACAAGAAATGTTTGTTGAAGTGAACCCGAAAGACGCGAACGATCTTGGCTTTAGAGATGGTGATGATGTTTGGGTTGAAGGTGCAGAGAAAGGACGAATCAAGGTGAAAGCGATGGTAACACGTCGTGTGAAACCTGGTTTGGCGTTCATTCCGTTCCACTTTGGCGGTAAGTTCGAAGGTGAAGACCTACGTCCTAAATACCCAGAAGGTACACAGCCTTACGTTGTTGGCGAATCGGCCAACACGGCAACCACTTACGGTTACGACCCGGTTACCTTGATGCAGGAAACCAAAGTAACCCTATGTAACATTCGTAAAGCGTAAGGAGTCTGACAATGGCACGAATGAAATTTCTATGTGACACCAAACGCTGTATCGAGTGTAACGGCTGTGTTACTGCATGTAAGAACGAAAACGACGATGCGCTTGAATGGGGCATTCAACGTCGCCGCGTGGTGACACTAAACGACGGTGAAGCTGGTGAAAACTCCATCTCTGTTGCTTGTATGCACTGTACCGATGCGCCTTGTATGGCAGTTTGTCCAGCAGACTGTTTCGAACATACCGAAGACGGCATCGTTCTTCACAATAAAGATCTGTGTATTGGTTGTGGTTACTGTTTGTTTGCTTGTCCGTTTGGCGCACCTCAATTTCCTAAACAAGAAGCGTTTGGTGAACGTGGCAAAATGGATAAATGTACTTTCTGCGCGGGCGGCCCAGAAACAGAGCCAGGCTCTGAGGAAGAACGCCAAAAGTACGGTGCGAACCGTATCGCAGAAGGCAAGTTACCGATGTGTGCATCGCTTTGTTCAACCAAAGCGCTGCTTGCGGGTGACGCAGAGAAAGTCTCTGACATTTTCCGTCAACGTGTGGTAGAACGCGGCGCGAAAAACGCAGGTTGGACAGACGGAAACGATCTTTCTTACGATGCGACAAAAAGCTAAGTAAGGAGAGGCACATGTTAAACACGCTTAAACGTGCATCTCTAGCAATGCTGTCAATGATGACGGCATTGCTGCTGACTTTCGCAATGCCTGCTTCAGCAGAGGAACAATCTTCTAAAGTTATTCAACAGGAGATCACGCAACTCGCCGGGGCAGACTATTGGCGCGAAGTCAGAGAGGGGCAAGAAGGCTACACCACGTCTCAATCGCCAGAACATGGCGTATTGATCAGTAAACCTGGTGAGACTTGGTACATTCTAAAAGAGAAATGGATGTCTCCAGCGGGTGCTGTCGCGATTTTCGGCAGTATCGCGATGGTTATCATGGCTTACGTATTCGTTGGTCCTTTGATGCTTAGCAAGCCGCGTACCGGTAAAAAGATGAAGCGTTGGTCTCGTTTAGACCGCGCGCTTCACTGGAGTATGGCGTTTACATTCTTAACGTTGGCATTCAGTGGTTTGATGCTGGTTTACGGTAAGCACTTCTTAAAACCGTACGTTCCTACTGAGTTCTGGGGCTTTATCGTCATGTTGGCGAAGCAGTACCACAATTACATGGGACCATTGTTCTTCATTTTACTGATGCTCGTGCTCTTTAAATGGTGGCGCAAGTCGATTCCAAACATGACAGATGTTCGTTGGTTTATGAAAATGGGCGGCATGGTTGGTAAACACAAAGGCACACATCCGTCAGCTGGTTTCTCAAACGGTGGTGAGAAGGCAATCTATTGGTTGTTAATCTTCTGTGGTGCTATCGCGGCAGTGAGTGGCTTAGTTCTGGACTTTCCTATCTTTGGCCAAACTCGCCGTGACATGGAGCTTTCTAACTTAGTTCATGCGATTTCGGCGCTGATTCTAATCTGTGGCTTTATCTTCCATATCTATATTGGTCTATTCGGTATGGAAGGTGCGCTAGAAGGCATGGTGACAGGTGAAGTTGATGAAACATGGGCGAAAGAGCATCACGATCTTTGGTATGAAGAAGTGAAATCCAAAGAAGCAATGGGCGAAACAGATACGGCACAAACGGAAGTAAAAGGAGCGAAAGCGAATGAACAAACCTCATAACGGAATTTGGGTTGCGTACATCCTGAGCTGTCTGACCCCGTTTACGTTTCTGATTTCAGGCGTTATCGCAATTATCTATGCGGGTTACCGATTAGATAAGGGAGAAGACAGCGACGTAGTGATTTCTCATTACTACGGTTTAATTCGCACCTTCTTTCTCTACCTGACGTTTTTTGTTGTGTTGATCGTCACCGTCGCGACTTCTAATGGTGTACTCGTTGGCGTGAGTGATTATTGGTTGCATAGTACTTTGCTTAAAACCATCGCTTACTTTATTCCTTGGGTAGGGATGGTGTTTGCTGCATTAGCCATCTTGGTGTGGTTTATGCGAATGTTTCAAGGGATGCAGCAACTGCTCAATAACCAACCACACAGACCATCGACAGGTCCAAACCTTTAATCAGTATTCTTTAAGCAAAACCGCCTTAATAGGCGGTTTTTTGTTGCTGTTTTGTCTCAAATATGAAGCGTTGAGTCGCAGGGGTGATACTTGATGCAACTTATTGAGTGAATTTACGTAACTGGGCAGAAAATCATAGTTAAGTAAGAAACATGTAAAAAAATCGCGTCACGATGAGACATTAGTCTCACTCACGCTATTGTTCATTTACTCAGGATTCATCGTCCCGTTAAAGTACGCAGCGCTCAGAAACTCAAAGAGTTGCATACGTGAAAATTGCCATCAATACATTCAGTCTACGCATACAGAGGAATCTCTATCGGAGGATGTTTGATTAAGGCATCTTGCTCTCACAAATAAAAAGAGCGAAACGAGCATTAAATGATGCGGCAAGGTAAGAAAAGGACAAACACGTTACGGCTATGATCCCTCAATTCGTCATTCCTATCACGAATCGCTTTGGCGAAAGTTATCACTTCTCTGGTCAGTTACTTACTAGCGGCGAACCTAAAACATTCGTGACCAAACAAGAGGCAATAGAGTTTCTTGAGAGCTTTGGTGAGCTTGACCTTCGCTCTGTCGAGGACTTGTTCTATGCGATTGGTCAATTCAAGCCAAACATACCTGACGGTGAGCTTACTTCCCAACACTATAATTCAACGTTTGCCAATGCTTTGGTGAACGGTGACTTGCATGTCGCTCGAATTGTACCTACCGGCGAAAACTACGCACTCTCGTCAGCGGTTACGCCTCCACCGACTCAAAATACCGTCAATGCAAAACCATCGAAGGGAAAGGGGAAGTCGAATAAAAAGAGTGGCAGAAGTGCCGCATCCGCCAAGCCTCAGCAACAAAGCAGCGAAAAACATGAGAAAGCCGGTGATCCTGTATCACTTGTGACGGGTGAAGAAATTCTCGAACTCTATGATATCGAGCTACAACAAGGTACTACTTGGCAGCGTACTTACCGCTCTTCGCAGTCGGATGTAAATCATGGAATGGGCTTTGGTTGGCGACATGCATTTCAGTTTGAATTACGCGAAAAGAGGGACGAGAAAGACAATGTTATCGCTTGGGAGTTTGTTGACGATAAGGCAGATATCACAGAATTTGAGCCAGTAGATATTGGAGCAACAAGTTACCAGATATACACTGGTGCGAGCTGTTATTTCCTAAATTCAGCAACTCGGATCGTGACGCTCGCTAATGGGCATCAATATCGATTTGAACAGAAAGATGATCGTTGGCTTGTTAAACAAGTCAGAAATGGCACGTTTTCAACGTTTCAACTGCAGTATTCTCGAAACCGTCGATTGATCGAGATTGCATACAACAAGCGTCCGGTTCTTGAATGTCAATATGATAAGCAAGGACGCCTTGTAGAACTGCTAAATGCAAAGTCCCAAAAAGTTCTGACAACTTATACCTATGATGAGCACGATGATTTGGTCAGTACAACTAATCATTTAGGCTTAAAGGAACAGTATCAATACCGCGGCCATTTAATTGTTAAGCGTGTACGACCAACTGGCTTTACTCATTATTTTGAATGGGATGGCGAAGGTGCAAAAGCGAAATGCATCAGAAACGTTGGGGACGCAGGAATTTATGACTATCGCTTCCATTATCAGGGAAATCACTCTTCTTATTCTGACTCGTTAGATCATCAATGGTCTTTCTTGCATGACGAGCAGGGTAACTTACTCGAGAAAATAAGCCCCACAGGTAAAACTTGGCGATGGCAATATGATGAATTAGGGCGAAAAGCGCAAGCTATCTATCCTGATCAGTCAACGGTCAATTATCAATATAATCAGCATGGTCAATTAGTTTCTAAGTTTCATTCCTCTGGCAAAGAAATTCAATATGGTTATGACGGCTTAGGTAAGTTAGTTAAAACGGTTTCGCCAGATGGGGATATCGAGAAGGCTTACTACAATAGCCTCGGTCAAAGAGTTTGGGATACCGACCAGTTTGGCTGTGTCACGGAATATGATTACGATAAACACGGGCAAGTCGTCAAAAAAGAGTCTGAAGATGGTAAGAAAAGTCAGTGGTGGTGGGATGAACAACAAAGACTTATCGCGAATGAAATAGACGGTACATTACTTCGTTATAGCTACAATGAAGAAGATTTAGTGAATGGCGTTGCTTATCCCGATGGGTGTATTGCTCAACTCGCTTATGATCAATTTGGCAGGCGTACATCAGTTCGTTATTTTAACGACGAAGACAAAGTCGGTTATAGCGAAGAATATTCTTACGATGAGCACAGCCGTGTTGCTCAGATTCGAACGCCAGCAGGCATTACCTCATATCAATGGGGAGCACTCGCGCAACAAGAAGCAGTCATCTTTCCCGATGGCAGCCATATTTCTTACGAATACGATCAACAACGTAACCTGACTAAATTAGTTCGGAGTGACGGCTTAGAGTTCGAATTCCTGTATGACGATGAAGGCCAGCTGTCAGGAACTGTCGGGTTTGATAATCTACAAAGCCAATTTGATTATGACGATATGGGGCGGATCCATCGTAAGCAAGTCGCCGATAGGACGGTGCTGTATCGCTATGACGCTGCGGGTTATCTCAAGCACGTCAAAGCAGGAAATGGTAGCAATATTGTAGAGAACCACTTCAATTATACGCTTGGTGGGCGACTTACTTTCGCATCCAATCGCCATCACACATTGCAATACCAATACTCTTCATTCGGGCATTTAACAAAGCGCATTCAAGGCCAGTTTGAGATAGCGCAGGAGTTTAACAGAGTTGGCCAACGCGTATCTCAGGTACTGCCAGATAATACGGAGCTGAACTTCTCTTATGATCGATATGGGCGTTTTTCAGCGATTCGGTTTGGAAACCTAGATTTACCTCAAATCAAATTTCATTACGATGAAATGGGACGAGTTTCCCAAATTGAAACGGCATATTTTAATGAGCGCATCATTTATGATGGTGTTGGTCGTTTGGTTGAACAGCATTGGCCAGATAGAGAGAAAAAGTACGTTTACAATGCGCAAAACCGTATTTCATCAATCATTGATAATACGGCAGGAGCAACACACTATCAGTACGATGCCTTAGGGCAACTTAAACGAGTCAATGCTTCCGGAGATGTGACTAAATTTGAATACGATAGTTTTGGCAATCCTACTTTGCCATCTTCAGAGGTATTCGCTGATCGTATTGAAGTACACGATGATGTACGGTTCAAATATGACGCGCAAGGAAATCAGACAAAACGTGAGGGGCAAGGACACGTTCAGACTCGCGTATTTGATGCGTTAAATCAGCTCATTGAAGTTCACACCGACGATGGCATCAGTCAATATGAATATGATGCATTAGGGCGCAGAACGAAGAAAATTACACAACAAGGCGTTACGGAGTTCCTGTGGGAAGGTGAACGTTTAATTGGTGAACGCTCTTCAGGTGCTTTCCGTTGGTACCTATATCAACCAGAAACCTACACGCCAGTGGCACTGCTAGAAAATGACGTTATTTATTGGTACCAGTGCGATCAAGTTGGTAAACCAGAGCGACTGATCGATTGCGAGGGGAATGTTGTATGGAGTGCCAGCTACGATGCTCACGGCTTTGCTCATGTACATATTGAAAATGTAGCAAATCCACTGCGTTTTCAAGGGCAGTACTTCGATCAAGAAACCAACTTACATTACAACCTCGCTCGGTATTACGATCCTAAACTAGGACGTTTTATCCAACAAGATCCGATATCTATTGCTGGTGGTATTAATCATTACCAATATGCAGTCAACCCTATCCAGTGGATTGATCCAACAGGTTTCCTTTGTGAAGAAGGGCTAAAACGCTTGGGTCAAATGTTGGCAGAGTATCAGGCGCAAAGCGATGTCCCCCAAGAGGTTTGCGATCAGATTTTAGAAGCAGCAAAAGAATCATCCGTCGGAGAAGATGGCGTTCGCTCGCAAGTCAAAATCCGAAAACCAAAAGGTAAAAATCATATCCGATATGAGTACGATTTAGACCATATTGATTGCGAGAAGAACGAGATTACTTTTTATCGTCATATCAATCACTCAGATGGCAGCCGACACGAAGTGCAGTATGTTGTTGGGATTGAGGAGTTTGTCAATGCGCATGTTTTTGACTCAGAGAAAGTTGGCGGGGAAGAAAGTTGCACGATCTTTACTGAAGATCTTGTGCTAAATAAAGCAGAGTATAAAGAAAACTCTGAACTCAATACGAGTGATTATGAGCTAACAGAAAGAAACAAAGCAAAAATTGATGAATGCTTGAAAGAGCGTCAAGAGGCAATGGACGCTCGATCTGGCGAAGAGGGATATAACGCTCAAATTGGTAATATTAACCAACAGTCTGCAAAAATAGGTGAGTTGGCCGCGGATGACTTTGTCCGGAGTAAACGTCCTAATGCTAAGCTGCTTCATCCCAAAGATATTGGAACCTCAATTTCGAAGCCGGGCGACTTTGATATGGTTTACAAGGTGGAAGAGCCACCACCAGGCGAAATTATAATTGTTGAGGCTAAAGGTGGCAGCAGTTCGCTCGGTAGCCGTAAAATTGGCAATGAAGCATATCAACAAGGGACAAGCAAATATGCGGCGGAAATCGTTAAATTAATGTCTGAACAAAAAGCTGGTACAACAGAAAGAGCTGCTGCAGACGAAATTACATCAGCAGTGCAAGATGATATTCCAGTCAGGTATTTACATACCCAAGCAGAAATTGATGCTTCAGATGGCGTATCTAAAGTGAATGTAAAAGAGTTTGATATTAGCCTCGAAGAATTAGGTTAAGGGAAGTAAAGTTAGTATGAAAAAGATAAATAGAAAAGCAGCCTACGAGTTGAATACTGAGGAACTTAATTACTATACAAAACAAATAGAAAAAAACTTAGAGAAAAGAAAACATCGTATCACAATAAAGCGAGAAAACTTGATATATCTAACAGACGGGGTTTGGGAGCAAGTTAGGTTATATACTTTATTTCCAGTGTCTGAACTAAATGACCGAATAGGAACGCTGCGTCTATTTGAAGCCTCGATAATGCAAGCTAGCTATCATCGACTGGCTCAAAAACCTGAAAGCTCTTTGACGGTTAAGGTACCTGATCATCCTGAAATAACTTGGAAAGGCGAAGGTATTTTAAAAACAGGTTTCATTTGCCCCTCAATGTGGCTAGATGCGTATTTTACCTCTGTCATCGTTCGTGATAAACCTAGCATGGACGTATTGGCAAACTTTCCTATTTCTTTGATGAGACAGAGCTCTACCAAAGCGGGTGAGCTGTCTTATATGCTAGTAGACGTCATTCAGTCGTTCCACAATCGCACATCAGATTATCCTGATAAGCTGGTTTCAGCAATGGACGCGGCGGTAGCTCAAGGAGATAACTGGGCGTTGGAAATTGCGATGGGGATCCTAGAAACCTTCGCAGCGCTCACTACTAATATTGGTTATGATTTTGAGGAAGCGCTCGTTAAAAACCTACAGTTCCAAGAGAAATATCATCTTAGAGAATTAGGACCAGATAGGATAGGCATCAGAACTTTTATCAACTTCCCTCTGCTTGGCATGGCTTGCATGTGGTACGACAAAGGCAACCGTCTATCTGTTGAAACTGGTTGGCTTCCTCCCTATCTTGTCGAAGGACGTTGGTTAGAAGATGTAAAAGCAGGGAAGATCACTCGATAAACCCCTTTAGTTAGCAATTCAGTATATAAGCCACCTCTCATGAGGTGGCTTTTATGTTTATGGTGGGGAGTTTGCTGCTTGTTGAGCTATATGGTGCGCATTATGTTGGTGCACTAAAACCACATTGGTGCATTTATTAGCGTGTTAAGCACCATTTCAAGAATGCATAATTTTATTAAAGTTCATACAAAACAATAAATTAAAGTGTAAGTGTTAGAAATGTAAATTATGGAATGAGAATTGCTCTGTTAGACGCTCTATAAACTAAGTTCACCAAATTGGTGATGAGCCTAACTTTGATGCACAGGATAAGTGCGCTACAGATCAACGGAGACAATCATAATGAGTGTAACTGCCAATCAGGTACACGGCGCTGTACAAACTCTCACGCAAAGTTCCGACACACTTTTCTTACTACTTGGCGCAATCATGGTTTTTTTGATGCATGCTGGTTTTGCTTTTCTTGAAGTAGGAACCGTGCGCCAAAAGAACCAAGTTAATGCTTTAGTTAAAATCTTGGCCGATTTCGGTATATCCGCCATCGCGTATTTTTTCATTGGATACTGGGTCGCTTATGGCGGCACCTTCTTCGCTGATGCTGAGACATTATCTCAAGGCAATGGTTACGAGTTAGTGAAGTTCTTTTTCTTGCTGACCTTCGCTGCAGCGATTCCCGCTATTGTTTCAGGTGGTATCGCAGAACGAGCTCGTTTTTATCCGATTTTAATCGCAACATTTTTCACTGTCGGTATTGTATACCCACTATTTGAGGGAATGATCTGGAACGGAAACTTTGGTGTTCAAGCTTGGTTTGAAAATACCTTTGGTTATGGCTTCCACGATTTTGCAGGTTCAGTCGTTGTGCATGGTGTTGGCGGCTGGATAGCGCTTGTTGCCGTCGTGTTTTTGGGCATGAGAAAAGGCAGAGTTCGAGCAGGAAAGCACACCAACTTTGCACCTTCGAATATTCCGTTTTTGGCTTTGGGAGCTTGGGTCTTATGTGTGGGGTGGTTTGGCTTCAACGTCATGTCAGCTCAAACTGTGTCAGGCATAAGTGGCTTGGTGGCTATGAACTCATTGATGGCAATGGTCGGGGGCATTGTCGCGTCACTGTTGGCTGGTAAGAATGACCCTGGCTTTATTCATAACGGCCCACTAGCTGGCTTGGTTGCTGTATGTGCGGGCTCAGACTTAATGCATCCTATCGGTGCTTTAGTGACAGGTGCGATTGCTGGCGTGCTATTTGTTTATCTTTTTACCCACCTACAAAACAAAACCAAGATTGATGATGTGCTAGGTGTCTGGCCTTTACACGGTGTATGTGGCGCTTGGGGTGGTATTGCCGCTGGGATTTTTGGTCAAAGCGCATTGGGTGGGCTAGGTGGCGTGAGCATTATCGTTCAGCTTCTAGGAACGCTTTTGGGCCTTTCCATCGCAGCGCTTGGTGCACTTGTAGTCTACGGTGCGATTAATACCAGTATGGGACTGAGGCTTTCAGAAGAAGACGAATTCAATGGCGCTGACCTAGCCATTCATAAAATATCTTCGACCAACGAGGATTGAGGCCAATATGGGAGCGGCATAAAGCCGCTCTTTTAGCAATTGTCTTTCTTGGCTTGGCCCGGAGGACAGAAATTACCATTACCTCGATGGTCATCATCATTGGTGCTGACTCTTACCTTTACATCATCGACTTCGCCTTCAACATTGGTAAGTTGACAGCCTGCCAAAGTCAGAAGCAATGTAAACGTTAGAGATACTTGTCTCATTGCTGTTCCTCTTAAATTGTAATTCTAATAGTGACCATTACGACTATGGTCTAATCCATATTACTACTGTTGCTATTCTTTCAGTGTTAAGCTAATGAAAAAACAGCAAGGATGAGTTATGAATTTCCCTTATAGAAATATTGTAGTACTTACTGGTGCAGGTATCTCGGCCGAATCTGGTATTCAAACATTTCGTGCGCAAGATGGCCTATGGGAGAATCACCGTATCGAAGATGTAGCAACGCCTGAAGGGTTTGCTCGCGATCCGGACCTTGTTCAAGACTTTTACAACCAACGCCGCAAGAAACTTCAAGATAATGCGATAAAGCCTAATGCAGCGCATGAAGCATTAGGTCGTTTAGAGGCTGAGTTAGAAGGTAAAGTGACGGTCATCACTCAAAATATAGACAACCTTCACGAAAGAGGCGGCAGTCAGAATGTGATTCACATGCATGGTGAGTTGCTCAAGGCGCGCTGTAGTGAATCTAACCAAGTAGTAGAGCACAATGAGGACATTAAGACAGGCGAACTTTGTCACTGTTGTCAGATCCCTTCACAAATGCGACCACATATTGTTTGGTTTGGTGAAATGCCACTGCGAATGGGTGATATCTACGCGTCATTAGAAGAAGCAGATTTGTTTATTTCTATTGGGACTTCTGGCGTTGTGTATCCCGCAGCAGGTTTTGTTCATGATGCAAAAATGCACGGCGCACATACCATTGAAATTAACCTAGAACCTAGTGCGGTAGAAAGTGAATTTGAGGAAAAACGCTACGGAAAAGCAAGCGTTGAGGTTCCAAAATTAGTTGACGAGATACTGGCTCTAGAAGGAAAAGAAAGAGCGTAATAACTTCAACAGGAAGAGTTTTTGTCTTGTCATTAAGAACAAAAAAGCGGCTCATGAGCCGCTTTTTCATATCTTTAAAACTAACGAATTAGTTGTTCACTTTTAGCTTTTGGAAGTACTCATCGTACATTACGCTCGCTTCGCCAACTTCATCTTGCCAAGTACCGCTGTCCATCACTTCTTGTGGTGGGAAGATGCTTGGATCATTAGCAAATTCTTTCGGTAGCAGATCGTGTGCCGTTTTAACTGGCGTAGGATAACCAATCTCTAGTGCAATCTTAGCTGCGTTCTCAGGACGTAGTAGGAAATCGATCATCTTATGAGCTGCGTCAACGTTCTTCGCACCAGCTGGAATTGCTAGGCTGTCCATCCAGAAGATAGTGCCTTTTTCTGGCCAGATGATGTCGATGTTCGCACCTTCTTGACGAGCCATGTATGCAGAACCGTTCCAAAGCATGCCTAGTGAAACTTCACCCGCAAGGTAAGGGTTTGCAGGAAAGTCTGAGTTAAATACTAATACGTTTGGCATTAGCTTTTTCAGTTCTTCGTAAGCGGCTTTGATTTCTTCTGGGTTAGTCGTGTTTGGTGAGTAACCAAGCTTAGTCAATGCAATGTGGAATACTTCGCGAGAATCATCCATCAGCATTAGTTGACCTTCCCACTTACTATCCCAAAAATCATCCCACTTAGTAACCGATGATTTGTCTAGCATGTCAGCATTGATACCAATACCGGTCGCACCCCAAATGTATGGGATAGAGTAGTTGTTGTTCGGATCGAACGGTTTGTTTAGGAAGTTAGTATCAAGATCGGCAAAATGAGATAATTTCTCTTTGTCGATCTGTTGTAGCATGCCTTCTTTACGCATTTTAGAGACGAAATAGGTAGACGGTACTACCAAGTCGTAACCAGAACCTTGAGTTTTTAGTTTTGCGTACATACTCTCGTTAGATTCGTATGTAGAGTAAATAACTTTGATTCCGGTTTCTTTTGTAAAGTCTTCAAGAACTTCGTTTGGAATGTATTCCGACCAGTTGTAGAAATACAGTTCTTGATCAGCAGCCATTGCAGGGGTAGCGATGAGCGTCGCTGCACATAGAGCGCTTGCGTAGAATTTACTTTTCATTTGTTTTCCGTTTTGTTTCGCGATTGGACAAGTCAATACTAGCTGGAGTTATCGAGTTGAGCCAAATCGCAGTAAGCACAAATATGTTCATTTAGCTTGAATATCGTTGTCTCCTTGTTATGAGACGATAAATCTATGATACCAAGACAAATAAACCTAGCAACGCGCGATTATATCAGCCTAAGACAAAAATAGGCAGCGTATTGCTGCCTATTTTCCTATGGTTGATGACTTGTTACACAAGCTAGATTATTGTCCCGCTTTCAGCTTGAGGAAATAATCTTCGTACTTAACGGTTAGATCACCAACCGCATCTTGCCATTCAACGCGGTCAAGGTCTTCTTGAGAAGGGAACAGTGGGGCAACGTCTTTAAACTTAGCATTCGATTCTTCCACCGCCGTTAGGTAGCCAGTATCACGAGAGATTTGCTCTGCGATTTCTGGGCGCAGTAGGAAGTCAATCATCTTGTGAGCGGCTTCTACGTTCTTCGCACCGGAAGAGATAGCGAAGTTATCAACCCAGCCGATACCGCCTTCTTTAGGAAAAACGAGTTTAAGGTTCAGGCCTTCACTTTGTGCCGCTGCGGCGCTACCGTTCCAAAGCATACCAACGCCCACTTCACCAGACATGTAAGGTGCGCCAGGGTTGTCAGAGTTGAAAACTAAAACGTTAGGCATCAACTTTTGTAGCTCAGCGTACGCTTCATCGATTTGCTTAGGGTCTTTTGAGTTACCTGAGTAGCCAAGTTTACGCAGAGCGATATGGAACACTTCACGAGTGTCGTCCATCAACATTACTTGACCTTCAAGCTCAGGCTTCCATAGGTCAGCCCAGCTTTGGAAGTCGTTTGGATCGTACATATCTGCGTTAACCGCTAGGCCTGTAATCGCAACAACGTGTGGGATAGAGTAGTCGTTACTTGGATCGTAAGGCTTGTCTAGGTAGTTTTTATCTAGGTTGCCGAAGTTTTTCAGCTTAGTCTTATCGATCTTTTGTAGCATGCCTTCGTCACGCATCTTCGCTACGAAGTACGTTGAAGGTACTACTAGGTCATAACCTTGGTTATGAGTTTTTAGCTTTGCATACAAAGTTTCGTTCGACTCGTAAGTCGAGTAGATTACTTTGATGCCAGTTTCTTTAGTAAATTGCTCTAGGATATTACTGTTAATGTAAGGACCCCAGTTCATAAATACTAATTCTTTATCATCCGCTGCCGCTGTACCAGAGAACAGAGAAAGCGCACATGCACTACCAGCTAATAGAGTAGCCCATTTTTTCATTGACGTTAGCTCCAAACCAAACGTTGTCCAATTTTGGACGATAGATAGAAAAACAGAATGGCATGTAACCATTCTGTTTCGTGATGTTAACGGGTGCGGATTCTACTTCACTTTTTCTCTTGCTAGCAACTGAGAAATTACTACCAAGACCAAAGAAACAATCAACATCACCGTTGCTAGGGCGTTCACTTCCGGTGAAATGCCCACCTTAACCATGGAGTAAATCTTCAATGGCAAGATTTCGTATGTTGGACCCGTTACAAACGAACTGATGATCACATCGTCCAAAGACAGGGTAAAGCTCAATAACCAACCTGCGGCAACCGCTGGTTTAGCGAGAGGAAGGATGATCTGTTTCAAGATAACCCACTCGCTTGCACCAAGGTCTTTTGCTGCTTCCAACATTTTCACATCAAAGCCATTTAAGCGGCTGTATACAGTTACCACAACGAATGGTAGACAAAAGGTGATGTGAGCAATCAATAGTGTAAAGAAGCCAAGCTGTGCGCCCAATACCAGGAACAGAGCAAGTAATGAAATCGCCATTACAATATCTGGAGACATCATCACGACAAACAGCATGCCGTTTACCGCACCCTTACCTTTGAACGAGTAACGGAATAGGGCAACGGCCGTTAAGCTACCAATGATGGTTGCTGCTGTCGCTGAGAATACCGCTACGTTCAATGAATGCCATGCAGCTTGCATTAGGCTATCGTTGTTTACTAAGGTTTCGTACCATTTCGTGGTGAAACCACCCCATTTCATACCAAATTTGTTGGCATTAAATGAGTTAACAATTAAGACGATGATTGGCAGATACAAAAATGCATACACCAGCGCCATAAAGCTAAATCTAACTGTGCGTCCCATTAGTCTAGCTCCACTTTCTTATTCAATAGTTTGCCTGCTCTGTAGTAAGCGTAAAGCATCACAGCCATTGCGAAGGTGAGGGCGATACTGGTCGCAGCACCAAATGGCCAGTCACGAGCGTTCAATACTTGGCTCTTAATAACGTTACCAATCAGTAGGTTCTTCGCACCACCAAGAAGGTCAGAGATGTAGAACATACCTAGTGCTGGTAGCAGAACCAACAAACAACCACCGATAATGCCAGGCATTGTAAGAGGTAGAATCACTTTCGTAATGGTTTGGAACTTGTTCGCACCAAGATCTTTCGCCGCCTCGATATAAGTGTTGTCCAACTTCTCGATTGCCGAGTAAAGCGGCAGAATCATAAATGGAAGCAGGATGTACACAAGACCAATCATTACTGCTGTTTCGGTGTACATAATACGTAATGGCTTATCGATGATTTCCATCGCCATTAATGATTTGTTCAAAATACCTTGTGTACCCAGAACAATCTTCAGGCCGTAAGTACGGATAAGAGAGTTTGTCCAAAAAGGTACGATAACTAAGAACAACATGAATGGGCGCCATTTCTCTGGCATTTTCGCTATGATGTAAGCAAATGGGTAACCAATTACTAAACACAACAACGTCGCCACAATCGCCATGTAGAACGAGTGCATCAGCACTTTCGCATACAAGGGATCGAGTAGACGTAAGTAGTTGTCGAAAGTAAATGTCATTTCGATTAAGTTTGCTTCATCACGCGTTAAGAAACTCGTACCGATAATCATCACATTTGGTACCAACACGAAAAGTGTTAACCAACCGACGATTAAGGTAATGATCGCGTTTTGAAGATTAATCTTCTTGCTTATCATTGAGGACTACCTCCCAGCTCTCAACCCAAGTGATAGCGACTTTCTGGCCAAGTGAGTGGTCCACATCAGGATCATCTTCGTTAAAGAATTCGCTAACCATTACACGCATGCCTGAATCCAATTGGATAACTGAATCAAGCGTCATACCTTTATAGGTACGCTCTGTTACGTGACCTACGATGCCTTTTTCTTCAGACTCTTTGATCTCTTCGATACGTAAGTCTTCTGGGCGAAGTAGTACTTGCAGTTTTTCACCTGCTTGCGCTTCCTGATCGTAGTAAACAACAGACTCGACACCTTCGATTTCTGCACGGATACGTTTCTCGTCGATACGCTCTAGCATGGTTGCGTTGAATACGTTGATCTCACCGATAAAGCGAGCAACAAATAGGTTCTTCGGCTCTTCGTAAATCTCACGTGGAGAGCCATCTTGTTCGATAACACCGTCGCGCATAACAATAATGCGGTCAGACATCGATAGGGCTTCTTCCTGATCGTGCGTAACGAAGATAAAGGTAATACCAAGTTGACGCTGAAGCTGTTTAAGCTCGATTTGCATTTGCTTACGCAGTTTGTAATCAAGTGCAGATAGAGATTCATCTAGCAGCAGTACTTTTGGTTTGTTAACAACCGCACGCGCAATGGCGATACGTTGTTGCTGACCACCAGAAAGCTGATGAGGCTTACGCTGTGCCATTTTTTCTAGGCGCACCATGCGTAGCGCTTCCATTACTCGTGGTTCAATGTCCGCAGTAGGCGTTTTCTGCATACGAAGACCAAAAGCGACATTCTCATATACGGTCATGTGTGGAAACAATGCGTAACTTTGAAATACCGTGTTGACGTGCCTTTGCTCTGCAGGAACCTGTGTTACATCCTGGTCATCCAAAATAATTTGACCGTTATCTGCCGTTTCAAAACCTGCAATCATGCGTAAAACTGTTGTCTTACCACAACCAGAAGGCCCGAGAATCGTCAGAAATTCACCATGATTAACATCCAGATTTAAATTACCGATGATTTCCTTACCATCGAAACTTTTACTAATACCAGATAAACGAATAACTGGCTTTCCTGCTTGCGGTTTTGCGTTCAACGTCTGTATTTCCCCCACGTTCAAGCCGGGATTATCCCAGCTGATGTGACACTAACCATTCACTTTTGAGGCGCGCATCATAATCACCAAAAGTGTGAAATTAAAGCATTTTCTTATCTTGAAACAGAAATAATTTTGCAGGAAAAAGCCATCATTCCTTACCATACTGTTTTTATGAGATTAATTGGCATCTAGACACAGTTTGATAGCACTAAACTTTGTTCAACAATTGTTTCAATTTCATGACCTTGAAAGTGGTTAATTATCAACCATACAGTTGAGATTGCAAGGATTGTAGGTGAGTTGTGATGTTAGATGTGGAAAGATTTCTTTATAATGACGATTACATTAATTGACTGGAATTCCAGTCAAAATTTTACAAGTTAGTCTTGGATAAACTATGAACGACGATTTTGAGAAAGATTTCAATCTTGGGGGGAGTGTAGAGCGAGCTTTGTCTGGCAACTACGAGCTTAAAGCTGGCGCGGTTTTTAACGAAGCTTGGCGAGCAACCATCCAGCACTTTTTATCATTTTCTCCTGCCATTATTGTATTGCTTTTTGTCCAGTTAGGTATTTTCTATATTGCATTAAAACTGCAGTTGGGCGATTTGAGCGTTATTCTTGATGCATTTGAGAACCCAGAGTCGTTCACAAACGATATTGTGTCTTCTATTTATGTCGCGAATTTCAGTTATGAGGTGATTAGCGCACCAATTTATGCGGGGATCAGCTTGATGGCTATGAGCCATGTCGCTGGCCTGAAGACTAAGTTGCGCCATGTTGGAAAGGGGTTGCAGTTCACCATTCCTGTTATTCTAGCAACGCTCATGAGCTTAATGCTACAAGGTGTGGTTGGTATGATTTTTCCTTTACTGTCGCTGTATCTTTCCTTGGCATTTAGTCACTCTATTTTGTTGATTTGTGAGAAAAGGGTGCCACCAATGCAAGCGTTGCTGTTATCACTTCGCGCAATCAACAAGAAGATTTTTGTGGTCGCGGGGCTTTACTTAGGCGTGATGTTAATGTTTATTATTGCAGCAATGTTCTACGGTATTGGCTTGATTTTTGTGCTGCCATTCTTCTTCCATTTGAAAGGCATACTCTACCGCGAAATGTTTGGAATTAAGCTTAAGATCGTTACAACACAGAAAAACGATAATGATCACGATGGTAACTCACAGGTGTTTGATGCCTAATTCTTTGAAATCAATAAGTTTACGAGTGGCGGCAACCTGTATAGCCGCCACTTTCATTTCTATAGGCCCATATTTACACTACGAGAAACAGTTTAAATATGTGGAAAATCCTGACGTACTCTCTGGCAAGATTAAGCATGTCGATTTATCACACTTGCCATACATCGGTGATATCCCAGACTTCAATTCAATAAAAGATACGAAAGAGAAAAAAGCTGCTTTTTTTGATTTTTTAAGGCCTAAAATTGCTCTTGAGAATCAACGAATTCGTCATGAGCGGGCCTTTCTTACCTCTTTAAAGGTGGGACAAGTGACGCAAGAACAACAAGAGTATGCTCAGCGGTTATCATCTCTGTATTCGTTGCCCTTGAGTAACGATAAGATTGATCAAACGTGGCTAGATGAGATGCTTGTGCGAGTGAACGTCTTACCTGAAGCCTTGGTTCTAACTCAAGCGGCAAATGAATCTGCGTGGGGCACTTCTCGTTTTGCTACTCAAGCAAACAACTTGTTCGGCCAATGGTGTTATAAAAAGGGCTGTGGAATTGTTCCAGCGCAACGTGGCGCTAACAAAGTTCATGAAGTTGAAAAATTCGATTCTGTACAACAGTCTGTTCATGGCTACTTTATGAACGTTAATCGAAACCCAGCGTATGCAGACCTGCGTGAAATCAGAACATCTCTGGCTGAAAAGAACAAGGGCTTGTTAACGGTCGCAACCGCGTCAGAGTTAACGCATGGGTTGCTAGCCTATTCTGAACGTGGCATCGCCTATGTACACGATCTTCGCGCTATGATTCGTCATAACAACGCCTACTGGACGCAATAAAATAACGGATAAAATGAAAAAGTTAAGCCTAAGTCTGTTGGGAAGTGCGGCGCTAATTCTTGCATCGCCGATAACCCAAGCTCAAGAGTACATGTTCACGTACTCAAAGTTATATACTCAACTAAAAAACAACAATAAAAAAGGGCATGACGATGTGAAAGTTGGTGTCTTTTTTGTGGACGCAAAAACTAAACAAATTTGTATGATAGAAAAAGCTTGGATGGAAAAAGAAGAGCACTATGAAGAGTTTGTTATCCCTGCTTCACAAGAGTTGCCTTTACCTGTTGATACAAACTTAAAGTCAGCGAATCCGTTGGTTTTTGTCGATACCCCAAAAGATACACGTTGCGATTACTCACTTGTCGTGATGACCAAAGAACCATTACAGGGTAACGTTTCTTACGACCAACTTAAGCCTCTTCTACCTCAAATGCAGACGATGCTGGAAGATTTAGGCGGTATGTTTGCGGGTTGGTTTACACCGGAGGTTCAAGGTGTGACGATGGAGTTTGCAAATCAACTGAATGATAAAGTGATTTTCTCAAACGGAACCGAAAAGCCAATTGTCAATGGCAAGATACAAGTCGCACTAAGTGAAATAGGGCAAGGTGGCACAATGACACTACCAGAACCGACGATGCGAGTGTTACCTTATCTACCTAACGCAAAGAAATGAACACTGAACGTTTAGAAAGGGCTGCAATCGCAGCTCTTTTTTAATTTTGACCGTAACTAAAGTATCTTTCACACTCTTTTCTTAAAGACTCAATAAGACAAGCATTTAATCCTGCGTAAAAAGCTCGTATAATCCACGCCCCAAAGAAACCCATGTTAGGAAGTCCTAGTCGATTTATCGGCGATGTGAGAGCCCGCAATGAACCAAATAGATACAAGAAAAGAAACCCTAGAATTCAACAAGCTTCAGAAACGCCTAAGAAGACATGTTGGAAATGCCATTACTGATTACAACATGATCGAAGAAGGCGATGTTGTAATGGCATGTATTAGCGGTGGTAAAGATTCATTCGCGATGCTTGATATCCTGCTGAATCTTCAAAAAGCCGCACCGATCAAATTTGAAGTGGTTGCGGTAAACCTAGACCAAAAACAACCGGGCTTCCCTGAGCACATTCTGCCAGAGTATTTCGAAACACTGAATATCCCTTACTATATCGTCGATAAGGACACGTATTCCGTCGTAAAAGAGAAGGTACCAGAAGGCAAAACCACTTGTGGTCTGTGTTCACGCCTGCGACGTGGTACGCTGTATTCATTTGCAGAGAAGATTGGTGCAACTAAGCTTGCGCTAGGTCATCACATGGATGACATCGTCGAAACAATGTTCTTGAATATGTTCCACGGCTCTCGCCTTAAAGCGATGCCACCAAAGCTACGCTCTGATGATGGCCGTAACGTGGTCATTCGTCCATTGACTTACTGTCGTGAAAAAGATTTGATCAAATACGCTGAGCACAAGGATTTCCCAATAATTCCGTGTAACCTTTGTGGCTCTCAAGAGAACCTTCAGCGTCAATCTATAAAAGCAATGTTGATTGAATGGGATAAGAAGACGCCAGGGCGTGTGGAAGCAATTTTTAAATCAATTCAAAACGTAAGCCCAAGCCAACTAGCAGACCGCGAATTGTTCGACTTTGTTAACTTACCGCTAGATCGTGAAGGTAACCGCGAAGAGTATGAATTTAATGAGGCTGTCGTTTCTTCGACGAATATTGATGAATCGATGTTCATCGATGTTACGAACATCTAACTCGTAAAAAAGGAGGTTAATTAGACCTCCTTTTTTGTACCCAACGCTTTAACTGTTCCCAAACAAAAATCCCCCTGTATTCGGGGGATTTATTAGCGCTTATTTGAAAGCGCTCAATACATAGCAATACTAAAGAGAGATTAGGTTGCTGTATTTGGGTCGAGAGGGCTAATGTAGCCTTTTGGTTTTAGAGCCAACACGTCGCAATTTATTTTATCAATTACGTGCTCCGCTGTATTACCAATAAAGACAGCAGAAAGCCCTGTTCGCCCTGTGGTACCTAAAATAACCATTGCTGCGTTCAAGCGCTCTGCAGCTGCCGGAATGACATCTTCAGGTAAACCTTGCTCAACTATCGTTTGTTCTTCATCAAGACCATGTTTTTGGCGTAGTGCTTTCATAGCCGTTAAATGATGACCTCGCACTGCATCGGTATAAGTCGTTGGGTCAAATTCAGGAAGTTCAATCGTAATGTTCGCCGGTGTAACGGGGTAGGCGTTAACAAGATATGGCTTGGCCTCAAGCCGAGTGGTGATTTCTTTTAATCGCTCGACCATCGTATCGTTGAGATCAATATGAGTCGGGTTTTCTGAGCCCACATGTACTGAGGCAAGGATACTTGCTTGTTCCGGCCAAGCAGCATTCTTAATAAGAAGCACTGGAATAGGGCATTTTCGCAACAAGTGCCAATCTGTCGGTGTGAAAATGACAGACTCTAAAACATCATGCTTACGTGTGCCTTTGATGACTAGGTCATGATTGCCTGCATAGACTTCAGCAATAATCGCCTCATAAGGGCGGTTGTGCCAGACAACACAAACATCAAAGTCGAAGCCATCGTTTAGGTATGGTTGAGCAATTTTACGCATCCACTGCTCACGCTGATGAATGACACCTCGACGCATAGCATCTCTTTCATCCACTGATAGCATTGACGTCATGTCATACGAGAAATCGTAAATGGATAAAAAGAAAGTGATTCGGCTTCTAGATACACTTTTCTGAGCTAATTGAACAGCTCTTGCAAGTGCGGGCTGCTCATCATTATTGATGTCAGCTACAACAAGGATCTTACTGTATATACTCATAACTAAGCCCACTTCTATTGCAAAACCAGATACTGAATGTAAATTAAATCAGTATTTTGGAGTACTCACCGTACATTTTTACTGTAGCTTAGTTTGGAGAACTTTTTGAGGACTTTCGAAAGGAATTTATGAGAAATATGATGTAGCTCATTTTCGAGCTACATCAATAATTAGGGTGTATTATTCTTTAGTTACACCAGCAAGTTCCATCAATGCATCGTGGTCTAAGATAGTGATATATTTACCTTTTACGCTTAGGATCTCAGATTTCTGGAAACGACCTAACAAACGACTGATCGTTTCGACTGTAAGACCAAGGTAGTTGCCAATATCACCACGAGTCATAGTTAAACGAAACTCTCTAGGGCTGAAGCCACGCTGAGAAAAACGCGTTGATAGGTTGTAAAGGAAAGCAGCTAGTCGCTCTTCTGCGTTCTTTTTAGAAAGAAGCAAAATCATTTCCTGATCACCTTTAATTTCGTTACTCATCAAACGCATGATTTGCTGGCGAAGCTTAGGCATTTTACCCGATAGATCGTCTAAAATTTCGTATGGGATTTCACATACCATCGACGTTTCGAGTGCTTGAGCAAAGCTAGGGTGGGAGTCACCAGTGATAGCATCGAAACCGACTAAGTCTCCAGCTAAGTGAAACGCTGTGATTTGCTCATCACCTTGCTCTGTGATCGTATAGCTCTTGATGGTACCAGAGCGGATAGCGTATAGCGATTTTAGCTCATCACCGGCCTTAAAAAGCTCTTGTCCTTTTTGAATAGGCTTCTTACGTTCGATGATTTGGTCAAGCTGATCAAGTTCTGCCTCATTTAGAGTGAACGGGATACACAGTTGACTAATGCTACAATCTTGGCAATGAATGGCGCAACCGCCTGATTGGATACGCTTTGTTGCAGGTTTTTCAGAAATCATAACAACCTTTCACTATTTGATATACATCAATATTTTAGCATCGCTTAATCCTAAAGGGTAGCAAAAATGTCACCTCAATAGAGTTTAACGTTATATGAAACCGAGTAACGCTAAGGCTCCTACAGCGGTATACGTACCATAGCCAATAAGGATTAATGCTGAAATATTTCTAAATATTAATGATTTTTGTAATTTCTGAAAATGATTGGCACCGTATCCAATAATAAGCATTGCAGGTAGCGTTCCGAGCCCAAACGCAAGCATAATTAGGCCGCCGTTCATCGCACTACCAGAAACCGCCGACCAAGTAAGCGCTGAATAAACTAAGCCACATGGTAACCAACCCCAAATAAAGCCAAATGGCAACGCGTGAAGAGGATGCTTTAGTGGCAACAGATTCTTCCCTGCCGGCGAGATAAAGCGCCAGATATACTGCCCTAGCTTTTCTATTAAAAGTAAGCCTTGCCACCATTTAGCAATATACAGCGCGACCAGGATCATGAATAACGCAGCAATCAGCCTTAACCAAGCAAGAGAGTGCGTTAACCCACTAAGCTCAGATAAACCTGATATAGCACCACCCACTAATGCACCTATTAAGGTATAACTGATCAATCGTCCGAGGTTGTAGAAGAGGGGGATAAGAGGGGTAGTTTTATTTTTAGCAGAAGAGCCCATGGTAAGCAGAGACGCGATACCACCACACATACCCATACAATGACCGGCTCCTACTAAGCCGATCATCAACGCACCGATAAAATCAGGAGTCATAAAGGTCGCTACTTTTTATCACTATTAGATTGGTCTTCTTCGTCGAGAAGAATGTTGTGCCCTTGCCGTTCAAGATCTTCAAACTGATCGCTTCTTACCGCCCAAAGAAAAACGGCGACAGCAACACAAACGAGAACGATAGCGATGGGAATCAATATATAAAGACTTTCCATGTTTGCTTTCTCTACTTATTTCTCTTTGAGCAGGCGCAAAGAGTTAGATACAACGATAATTGAGCTTGCAGACATGCCAACTACTGCAATGTAGGGAGCCACTAAACCTGCGACCGCCAAAGGCAAAATTAACAGGTTGTAACCCAAAGACCAAGCCAAGTTTTCTCGAATAATCTTTCTTGTACGCAGTGCAAGCAAACGTGCCTCTAGTAGCTTTTCGAGATTATCCCCAAGTAACGTCATATCTGCAGAAGCTTTAGCGACATCTGTACCACCGCCCATTGCGACAGAAAGGTGAGCTCCGGCGAGAGTCGGCGCGTCATTGATTCCATCACCAACCATCATAGTGATACTGTTTTCGTCCAAGCTCTTAAGGTATGCAAGCTTATCTTCTGGCTTTGCTGACGCGACGATGTGATCGATACCAATTTCATTCGCCACTGGTTGGGCGTTTGAGAGAGAATCACCAGTTAGCAGGGTTGTCTTAATTCCAGCGTCAGCAAAACGTTGAATAAAGGCTTTGCTTTCTTTTCGGATAGGGTCGCGGTAGTAAAAGCTAGCGACATGCTTGCCATCAACCGACAGATAGACCGCCTGGCTTTCACCACTTTCTTTGCCTTGAACAAAAGCAGCACTACCTATCTTAACGATTTTGCCATTCCACATACCCTCAATCCCTGAACCAATCACGTTTTGCACGTCAGACACGATAAAGTCATCATTGGTGTAAGTTGCAAAAGAACGAGCGATAGGGTGGTTTGCATGAGCCTCTAAAGCTGCAGCTAGTGATAGACAATCTTTCTGTGGGAGATCACTAAGTACCTTTGTTTCACAGATCTCAATATCACCTTTCGTTAGAGTGCCTGTTTTATCTACAACTAAGTGGTTGATCTTACATAGTGTCTCAAACACATGGCCTTTACGAAGCAAAATGCCAAAATTACCCATTCTAGAGGTAGCACAAGTGAGAGCGGTCGGAGTGGCCAGAGATAGCGCACATGGGCATGTAGCGACTAACACAGACAGCATGATCCAAAACGCATCATCTGGTTTTGTTTGATGCCAGTAAAACCAAGTACCAGCAGAGATGATAAGAATCACACCAACAAAGTAACGGGCGACAATGTCTGCAATTTCCGCAATTTTAGGTTTGGAGTGTTGAGCTTCATCTTGTAAACGCACGATGTTAGAAATCATTGAATCGGCCTTTGAGCTTACTACCTCAAGTTCAAATGATTCGTCTCCGTTTAGCGTTCCTGCATAAACAATATCGCCTTCTCGTTTCACAACGTGCACTGACTCGCCCGTTAGCATGGATTCATCAATATGAATACGGCCTGAAATAACTTTACCGTCAGCGGGGATATGTTCACCAGGTAGAACGCGAATACGATCGCCAACTTTTAGCGTCTTCACGGGTATCTGATCACCGTCCAGCGTTGTAGCAATTGCAGGAATCAACTTAAGAAGGTTACCACTCGCTGCAGCAGCTTTGCGACGAGCGCGCATCTCTAAGAATCGACCTACTAACAAAAAGAAGGTAAACATCGAGATAGATTCAAAGAAGACTTCGCCTTGTTCAGTTACTGTTGCAACTAAACTTGCAACATAGGCAAAGATCAACGCGATAGAAACCGGGACATCCATACCAAGGGTTCGGCCTTTGATACTGCGCCATGCGTTTAAGTAAAATGGAAGAGCGGAATAAAGCAAAACAGGAGTAGCAAAAATCAAACTTACCCAACGAAAGTAACTTTTAAACTCTGGCTCTAAATCACCAAAGACTTCGAGATACAGTGCAACGGCGAGCATCATGACCTGCATGGTTGCTAAACCTGCAATACCTAGCCGATATAGATATTGCTTCATCATTCGATGGTAAGAGGCTTCTTGCTTATCTGCTTCAAAAGGTGCAGCTTTGTAACCAAGTTTATGAATAACGGAAAGGAGCTCGCTTAACCGTACCTGAGTTTTATCCCAGGCTAGTAACGCTCGATTGGTGGTTGTATTAACACGGATAGATACCAACCCGGCCGTATTAGAAACTTGCTTTTCGATTAACCACGCACAAGCGGCACATGAAACGCCTTCCAAAGAAAGGGTTACTTCAGAAACATTTTCGCGATTTCGTACGAATTCAGATTGTACATCCGCATTGTCATAATGAATTAAAGCTTGGAGTTGCTCTGGTACTAGATCTGCCTTTTCTGAAGGCGCAGTGCGGTATTGGTAATATGATACAAGACCACTATCGACAATAGTCTGCGCCACAGTTTCGCAGCCCGGACAACACATGTCGCGAATTTCACCCAATATTTCTACTTTGAAATCCGTGTTGGCTGGTACATCTTCACCGCAGTGATAACAGGATTTACACATATGCTTACTTCATTAACGGTGTTGAAGAGGCAGGAAACTCAACTTTACCTTGGATCATCCATTGCTTGTCGTGTGGTTGTAGTTCAACAAACCATGGTCCTTGAATAGATTCCTCAGCTTTTAGTCGGTAATTACCATATGCATCCGCTGTTACAAGCTTTGTGAAGTCACGATCAGGAAGAGTACGATGAGTGAAAGTGGCCGTTAGAGCAGGGTAATGAGGTAGCTTCCCTTTAGCGAAAACAATCACAACATTGTTATTTTCAGAGGAAATCTCAGCGTTAAGACCTAGGTCACGAGCGACATTCATTTTACTAATGTCGATATTAATGCCTTTGCCTTTTTTATAGTAATCCTCGGCGACTAAAGAAACAGAGTTGTTCGAGAAAACGACCACAGTAATCACAGTCCAAACTACGACAGTAAGAGGAAGGATGATTAGGAACCACGGCCAAAATTGTTTATACCAAGGCTTTACCATAAAAAAGTTCTCAACAGCTAAATGAAAAAATGTAAGGCGTTAAATTTAAAGGAAAGACAGCCCCTATGAAAGGGGCTGTTATTGCTATGTTACGTAATATCTCAGTTACTTACTCTCTGAGTTACTTAAACTCCAGACATATGAGGCAACGAGCTGAACTTTATCTTCACCCAAAATGTCTTTCCACGCAGGCATTACGCCTGAGCGTCCGTTCATTACGGTTTCTGTTACAGCTGCACGAGAGTCACCAAATAACCAGTCTTGGTCTGTAAGGTCAGGCGCACCGACTGCAGGGTTACCCTTACCATCGGTACCATGACAAGCTGCACACACTACGAAGCGTGCTTTACCTGCCGCGGCTTCACGAGCATTTACTTTACGACCAGATAGACTAAGTGTGTAACTTACAACTTCTTGAACACCTTGCTCACCAAGGGCATCTTTCCATGCTGGCATTTGACCAATACGGCCGTGCATGATGGTTGTAACGATCGCTGCTGGCTCGCCACCATATAGCCATGCATCATCAGTCAGGTTAGGGAAGCCTTTCTGACCACGTGCATCAGAGCCATGGCATTGAGAACAGTTTTGCAAAAACAAACGCTGACCAACTTTTAATGCTTCAGGATCTTGCGCAATTTCAGGAATTGGGCGTAGACCACTGTCATTGTGCGCAAGTTTACGGAATGCTTCGCCGAAGTAAGCGTCGGCATCATCCAGTTCTTTTGCATATTGGTTTAGTTGCTTGTTCTCTTGTGCTGCAGCGATGGCTTCTTTTGACTCTTCTAGTGAGCGAACGGTTTGAGCCGAACTCTGCCAGTTTAAAAAGCCCTTGAAGCTACCTAGACCTGGGAATAGGGCAAGGTAAACTGCTGCGAACACAAATGTGCTTACAAACAGGTAAGTCCACCACTTTGGTAGAGGGTTGTTTAGCTCGCGAATACCATCGTACTCGTGGCCCATGTCTTCCCCTTCCTCGACGCCCATTTTATCTTTAGCGCACCAAGTCAGGAGAATCGCACAGCCTACTAGCGTACCGACAGTAATCACGATAATCCAGAGACTCCAGAATGTAGTCATTACTTCTTCACTCCTTGGTTATTAGGGGTCTTTTGTTCTTCGTCAGCAAACACCAAGTTGGCATCTTCTTCAAAGCGTGCTTTACGCTTTTTACTAAATGCCCACCATACGATGCCAATAAAACTAGCGAAGAGTACAACGGTATAAATACTATGAATTGTACCGAAATCCATATGATCCCCTTACTTCATTGCATGACCAAGAGACTGAAGGTAAGCGATGATTGCATCCATCTCTGTTTTACCTTCTACTTCTTTAGCCGAATTCGCGATCTCTTCATCAGTGTATGGAACGCCGAACTGATCACGAAATAGCTCAAGTTTCTTCTGAGTTAGCTTACCGTCTAAAACGTTTTCAGCTAGCCATGGGAAACCTGGCATGTTTGACTCAGGTACAAGCTCACGAGGATCTAACAGGTGAACACGGTGCCATTCGTCAGAATAACGACCACCAACACGAGCTAAATCCGGGCCTGTACGCTTAGAGCCCCAAAGGAATGGGTGTTCCCAAACACTCTCACCAGCAACAGAGTAGTGACCGTAACGTTCAGTCTCTGAGCGGAAAGGACGAACCATCTGGCTGTGACAAACGTTACAACCTTCACGGATGTAGATATCACGACCTTCCATCTCCAAAGGAGTGTAAGCGCGCAGATTTTCTACAGGTTCAGTCGTTTGCTTTTGGAAAATCAGAGGAGTGATCTCTACAAGAGCACCCCAACTAATAGCAAACACGATAAAAATAGCCAACAAACCGACATTACGTTCTAAGATTTCATGGCGATTATTAGAATTATTACTCATTCTTAAATCTCCTTATGCCGGATGTGGGATAGCTTTTAGGCTTTCTTTAGGTGCACTTACCGTTTTGTACGTGTTGTATGCCATTAGGAACATACCAGATAGGAAGATAAATCCGCCTAGGAAACGTACAAAGTAGAACGGATAAGACGCTTCTACAGATTCAACAAAACTGTAAGTTAGCGTACCGTCAGAGTTAACCGCGCGCCACATAAGACCTTGCATTACACCAGAGATCCACATCGCAACGATGTAAAGAACGGTACCGATTGTTGCTAGCCAGAAATGCACATTAACTAGACCAACAGAGTACATACGCTCTTGGCCAAATAGGCGAGGTACCAAGTGATATACAGAGCCGATAGAAACCATCGCAACCCAACCTAACGCACCAGAGTGAACGTGACCAATGGTCCAGTCTGTGTAGTGAGAAAGTGCGTTAACCGTCTTAATCGACATCATCGGGCCTTCAAAGGTAGACATACCGTAGAACGACAGTGAAACGATTAGGAAACGTAGGATAGGGTCATAACGAAGCTTATGCCATGCACCAGATAACGTCATAATACCGTTGATCATACCACCCCAAGAAGGAGCAAATAGAACCAGCGACATAACCATACCTAGAGACTGAGTCCAGTCTGGTAGCGCTGTATAATGAAGGTGGTGAGGGCCTGCCCAAATATATAGAGAAATAAGTGCCCAGAAGTGAACGATAGATAGACGGTAAGAATAAACAGGACGTTCAGCTTGTTTAGGAACGAAGTAGTACATCATACCTAGGAAACCAGCGGTCAGTAGGAAACCTACCGCATTGTGTCCATACCACCACTGAACCATCGCATCCACTGCGCCCGAGTAAATCGAGTAAGATTTACCAAGTGACACAGGAATAGCCATGCTGTTCACGATGTGAAGTACTGCTACTGTGATAATAAAGGCACCGAAGAACCAGTTTGCCACATAAATATGTGACGTGTTTCGCTTCACTAGTGTGCCGAAGAACACCACCGCATATGATACCCATACTAGCGCAATTGCGATATCAATAGGCCATTCTAGCTCAGCATACTCTTTACCCGATGTTAAACCGAGAGGCAAAGTAATGGCTGCTGCCAGGATGATTGCTTGCCAACCCCAAAAGGTGAAGGCAACGAGTGGGCCACCAAAAAGACGTGTTTGACATGTGCGCTGTACAACATAATAAGACGTTGCGAACAGAGCACTGGTACCAAACGCAAAAATTACCGCATTAGTATGCAGTGGACGTAAGCGACTGTACGTCAACCACGGCGTATCAAAGTTTAGCTGTGGCCAAACTAATTGAGCGGCAATCAAAACACCAACAGCCATACCAACTATGCCCCATAAAATGGTCACAAGGGTAAATTGGCGAACGACTGTATAGTTGTAGTTTTGTTCAAGCTGCTTTACTTGGCTCATTTGCATGCTTCCAATTTCTAATTAACTACACTTTTACTTCCAACACGACTTGCGTCGTAACACCACCCAAGTAAACTCTAGAATTCAAGTGTTATCATCACCTTATTTCCATTGCTGACTTTAATAAAAAGTGGCATTTTCAGCGTGACACTATACTTGAATTAACAATTCAATGACAGGGTAGTAACCTTACTGGACCTCTGGAAATCATTTTTTATTTAAAAAGTTTGAAGTTTGTAACAAGGATATTAGTAATTATGCCTGCACAAAAGTTAACAAAGGCGCGACTTGCACAAATCTTAATCATGCTCAGTGTTTTAATAGGCGCATTTTTCTGGCGTACCTTTACACACGAGAGTGTTAATAGCGTTGACTGTTCACAAAAAGAACGATGCGATGTAACAATTGAAGGAGAAATAATCACGATTAATCGTGACTCAATGGGAATTTCGCTCGAAACGACAGAAAGTAGCACTCTAAAAATTGATCTAAATCAATCTGGTAATTTTATCAATCTCAACGAGAAGCATAAGTCAGTAGAATGGGACATCATGCCTGAATCGAAAAAAATCACCTTTAAAAAAGGTGAAAACATTGTTGTAGTTCAATTATAAATACGATCTATCACGAGATAATCGTAACTTATTAATGAAATTAACACCTTCTTACCTAGAGAAAATTGGTTGGAATGGTATAACAGCAGAGTGATATCCAATTATAAAATCGTATGCATTGCCAATCAGTTTTTACTCATATTAAAGATGAAGACTCAGCGATAAAAACGCTCAGGTCCGAATTGACACAACAGAGCTTGTCTTACGTGATGTGTTACTACACGGAAGAATACAATTTTGAGTTGATTCGAGAAGCGTTTCTTGCGCATTTTCCTGGTGTGCCTTTTCATGGCGCCAGTTCATGTCAAGCCGTAATGACAGATCAGGGCTTTCATACAGGCCCAGTAATTGCGGCACTTGCTGTTTATGATACAGGTCCTCATGCTTATGGTACTGGTATTTCTAATCACAACTCAGGT
Source organism: Vibrio sp. 2092 (assembly GCF_033339635.1). NCBI lineage: Bacteria > Pseudomonadati > Pseudomonadota > Gammaproteobacteria > Vibrionales > Vibrionaceae > Vibrio > Vibrio sp. 2092. The sequence continues at coordinate 50,663 of NZ_JAWOUY010000020.1, forward strand.
GACAGCGTCACCAAGGCTTTGGATATGGCCCTTGAGAACGCAAACCGTGTAGGAGAGGTACCAAACTTAATTCTACTTCATGCTACACCAGGGCAAGAGGAATCAATCATTGCGTCTATAGATGAAAGATTTGGAACTCTAATTCCAATTATTGGTGGTTCGGCCGCTGATAATAACATCGCTGGGAAATGGTCTGTGATAACCGCCCAAGGCTCTCAAACTTCAGGTTTAAGCTTAACTCTCTTTTACTCCTCTCAACCTGTTGATATCGCTTTTAGCGCTGGGCATACACCAACTAATATCAAAGGTGTTGCAACCAAGACCAACGATAGATGCTTACTTGAAATTGATAATGAACCTGCGCTCAATGTTTATAGAAGGTGGACAAATCACCAGGATAACCAAGTAGGTAAAGATAATATGCTGTTTACAAACTCGAGTGCTTATCCATTAGGGCGGATCGCAGGTCATCTCTATGATCGCCCATATTACAAGTTATCCCATCCGATCCGTGAGACGCCAGATGGTGGAATCGAGTTGTTTACACGAATAGAAGAGGGTGACGAGCTCACATTAATGAAAGGAAGTCGTGAGCATCTCGTTGCGCGCGCTGCAAAAGTCGTCAATGCCGCTTTTAACCAAAAATTAGAAGAGTCTCGAAAAATTGGAGTGATAAATATCTTTTGCGCAGGTCCCATGTTGCACTTAATGCAAGACATGAATAGCGTTTGTGAACAAATTAACCAAGAACTAGAACATTTGCCTTTTATTTGCCCTTTTACTTTCGGCGAGCAAGGTAGATTTATTGGTGGTGAGAATGGACATGGAAACCTGATGATTTCATCGGCTATATTCCATAAACCTTATGAAAGATAAATACTTAGACATATATCAACAGGAAGCGCTTCAAGAAGCGTTAGTTGAGCTAAAGCAGGCTAGACAAAGAGAACGACTACTCGCTGATGAAAACAAGGCCATTCTTTCCGCGATATCTGCGATGAGTGAGGCAAAGAATCGGCATGAGATATTTACGGGATTAAACAATGTCCTCAAAAAGTACATCAACTTCGATGATTTTATTGTACTGACTCGTGATGGTGAACGATATCCCTTCAGAACATTGATATCAACTAATAGCGTATTTGATAATGTATCCTGGTTACACGGTAACACCTATCAGAGAGCTCTCAATGGTGAATGCATTCTGCTGTTCGAGCCAGATAAACTCGCTGAGTTTGTTAACTTAAACAGCTTTATAAAAAGCCATGTAAACTCGGTCGTTTTAACTGGTATACGTTCAGAAGTAACGCAAACCGTAATCCTACTTATTGGAGCTCAGAAAGGGCACTTTAGCATAGAGAATAAGGAAACCTTGAGGCGGTTTCGTCCCTTAATTGAAAGGGCGGTCATTGATATCGAGACCAAAGAGAAGTTACAACGTATCGTTGAGGTAAGAACAACTCAGCTCGCTAAAGCAAGAGAAGAAGCAGAGCTTGCGAACCGCTCTAAGTCGGAGTTCTTAGCGATGATGAGCCATGAAATAAGAACCCCTTTAAATTCCGTTCTTGGAATGCTAGATATACTGAAGCAATCAACCTTGTCAGAAGAACAAATTGATGCTTTGAGCCAAATGGAGTGCTCTGCAGAGTTACTTCTCGCGATAATCAGTGACATTCTTGATCTTTCTAAAATCGAGTCAGGTCGCTTTCAGCTCAATGAACAATGGATTAACTTAAGAGACACTGTCACTTTTGTTATTTCTCAGCAAAAACAAATCGCTAAGAAGAAAAATCTTAAATTCAAGCTCAACTGTACTGTCACTAATGACAAACAATTTTGGATTGACTCCACGCGGTTATCTCAAATTCTGTTTAATCTAATAGGGAATGCAATAAAGTTTACAGACGAAGGTGAAGTAAAAGTTTCTGTATCTGAGCAAGATGCTGAACTTGTGATCTCAATATCTGACACTGGAATTGGTATATCTAAAGCAAAGCAAGAGCACTTGTTTACGGCATTTCATCAAGGAGACCGTTCCATCACGAGACGCTTCGGTGGTACAGGACTGGGGCTCGCAATAACCAAGCATTTAGTCGAAATGATGCGTGGCAAGATTGCCGTTAAAAGTGATGAGCATGTTGGTTCAACCTTTACGATTTCGATTCCAGTTTTGACTCGTTGTAATCAAAATCGTCCAGTTAGAATCGAAACCAATCAACCGACAAAAGCAATGGAACTTCTCGTCGTAGAAGATACCGAGTCGAATCAGTTCGTAATAAAGCTTATCTTAAATAAGCTTGGCCATAATGTTCATATCGCAAGCCATGGAGCAGAGGCATTAACATTTTTAGAAGAGAATGAGGATTTAATCGATTTGATTCTCATGGATGTCTCGATGCCAGTGATGGATGGAATTACCGCAACAAGACTTATTCGAGATAAAGGTCTCAGGACCCCAATTATAGCGTTAACTGCACATGCGCTAGAAAGCGATAGAGATAAATGCCTGGATGCCGGTATGGACGGATTCATTTCCAAGCCAGTTAGAAGACAAGATATCTTTGAAGCTATACAGTCATTTCAATAAGTAAAAAGGCGTTAATATAGATCTTAACAATCGATAGATTATTAAGATCTATATTAAGTATTTTATGGTAAATCAGAATACTGTTAAATATGCATACTCTTATGAACCTAACAAAAACCTAGAAACACCAACACATGAAGTTAGCGCACAATAGGCAAGTGATTGGAAAGCAGGGTAAGTGATTGAAATAGATCTACTTATGAACTTAACTAAAAACCCGATTTATTTAACATAACACATATAATGCGCACCAAGGAGTGAGATCTCAAAGCAATAATGTCCGGTTTTAGCTACTTTAAAATGTCCTCCTAAGATTAACAACATTGTTTGCTTTTGAGGCTTTAACCGAGGTTCCTGTGGACTTGCAATCGCTAGTTTGGTTTGTGGTTATGCTTACGAAGCAAATCAAATCTCTTATTGAAAATTGATGCGCGCTTAGTCCCCGACTTACTGGCGTGTCCTTCCGTAAGCACCTGAATCAATCTATGTATGGTGATGATGGCTAACTCACTGAATTTGCCATTCAATGGCATCACGATTACTAACTTAAGCGCTACCAAACAAAAAAGCCTTTCATACTCGCCTCGTACAACAGCAAAAATCAGCCAAACGCTCTAATCGCTCCGCAACGAAATCTGCCAAAAATCACGAGCTCAGTTGCGTTCTGAAACATTTATAAGCCTGTGGTTATATGGAGGCGAATGTACTTTTCGGGGGATTTGTAACGATAGCGTTTTCCTTTCTTCAAGTTGGACTTAACGTACCTACACACTTTTTGGTCACCACTACTGGTTACTCTTTTTATTACTGCGTTTTTACTTTTGTGCTCCATTTCTATCATGACGTCACAATAACCTTGATAGCCATCAAACTTATTGTCTACTTTCTTTTGAAGCTTAGTCTTAATCTTTTTAGCCAACAGGTTCGTTTCTGAATCGTCAGCAAAAACTGAATTACTTGCAAAGATCAATATCATTAAAGTTACAACGTATCTCATCGTTTTGGTCCGTTTATGTTGTTGATTGTTCAATGATAAGTAATTTTTCTGTAGATACGAAAATGGGACGTCACATTGCGTCCCATTTAACATGATGAAGTAACTGATATGTAATTAAGCGCGCTTCTTGCCTTTGTTTGCTTTGAAGCCCTGGTGCGGAAAAACGTTACGAATCCTCTGTTGAACTTTTTTGGGAATGCCTTTGGAAAAGCTTAAGCGCATTCCTGTTCGTTGGCTATACACCTTCATTTCACCAGTAAACGGGTTATGCTCACTAATATCCTGTAAGTTGTGTTTGAAAGAAGGAGGTAGATGCCCTTTTACGTTACTAATATGGCCATTATCGAACTTTACTTTTAACACCGGCCTATCGACTGCGATCAACCAAAAGATCACGATGGCTGCAATTAAGATTACATATAACATTTGGCACTCCCTATCCTAGCTAGATAGCAATTTACTCAAATCCTCTTTAATTGAGGTAACTTTTTGACTCGCTTTTTCACTTCTCGACGCTTCGGAAAGCAAATATTCAATTGCGTCAGATAACGTACAACCAAGTTCATTCGCTCTACTAGAAAGCTTTTCCCAAACTCGGTAATCTAAATCAATGGATTTCTTCTTTGTATGGACTTGCTCTGCATTGAAGTGACGTTTCCGTTTCGCTCGGATAGCCTGCTTGAGTTTATTATCTAACTCTTCTGACATGTGGTTTTCTATCCAAGCCAAGACAAGTGTAGGCTCGTGTTCAAGGCGTTTTAGTTCTGCGACCGCTGCATCTGCTTCGCTTGTATCAATATGTCGGGTAATCGCTTCACCATCTTTCCATTTTTTGATGAGATACTTCCATTTCCACCCACATTCTAGATTCTCAAGCTGTTGATATTTCATTTGTTCCGACCCATAAACATAACCTAGTGACAGCGTAACCCAGATGGTTTACTTGGGCAAATAAAACTCTTAGAAGTATCGATGTTGATCACTCATTTGTCTAAGTATTGTTCATTGAGAGTTGAATGCCGAGAGCAAACCAAATTGGTGCTAGGGTGTTATAGTCCGTTTCGTTATAATGTCGGCAAGATTGAATTACGATGAATTTTAATGAACCAACTTAATTGGCAAGACGTAACACCTTCACTTGAGCAGTACGAAGCACTTTTAAAGTCTGCACCTTCGTTACCAAAGAAGTCTTTTACTGATCTCCAACCGAGAATGTCGGCAACGATATCTCGTTTTTCAAAAATTTCCGGATTGACGCGAGTACTACTCATTAACTGCGTAGATAATTCTGTATATAGAGAGTTCATCAGTAAAGCTCTTCAGAGCCAGTCTAACGCTGCGATAGTTTTTTCGGAATCACTTGATGCCAAACGTTTATTTGACCGTTACAGTGTTGATGTAAGTGGTGATATTGCCTTCCAACCTGGTTTAATTTCACAGGCAGATAACGGTTACTTAATTGTACCGGCTAATCTAATTTTGGCTAACCCAGGACTTTGGCCAAATATAAAGTCTGCAATTCAACAAAACCTTATCGAACCACTGAACCTAAGCCCTACTCGTTTACCTACTTCAGTACCGCAAGCTAAAGCTTATGATGTAAAACTGATTGTAACAGGAGAAAGAAGTCAGTTAGCAGAGCTAGAATACATCGATGAAGACTTCTGTTCTGGCTTTGCCATGTATACGGAAGTTGAAGAAGATATTCATCTGTCAGGGCAGAATTTGACAGATTACTTTGGTTTAGTGAACTGGATATGTTCTCAATATCAGCTGCCTCACTTAACTGAATGTGGTTTTAGAAGATTGTTGCTAGCCGGTATGAGATTTACTGAAGATCAACATTATCTGCCTTTAGGAGTAATGTGGCACTCTCAACTTCTAACGCTTGCCAGCCAGTTCAGTGATGGTCACGCATTAGATTACAAGTCGTTAGATAAAGCGATTGACGACAAGTATTACCGAGAATCTTACCTTCCTCAGCGTGCCGTGTACGATATTTTAGATGGCCAAGTCATCATTGAGACAACTGGGGAACAAGTTGGTCAAATCAATGGCCTAACCGTTATTGATATGGCTGGGCACCCTGTCAGCTATGGTGAGCCTGCACGAATATCTTGTGTAATTCATTTTGGTGATGGCGATGTTTCCGATGTTGAGCGCAAAGCTGAGCTTGGAGGCAATCTACATGCAAAAGGCATGATGATTATGCAAGCTTTCTTGAGCTCTGCTCTGAAACTGGATGAACCACTGCCTTACTCAGCCTCCATCGTATTTGAACAGTCTTATAGTGAAGTTGATGGTGACAGCGCATCTCTTGCAGAACTTTGTTGCTTGGTAAGTGCTTTATCTGAATCTCCAATTAATCAACAAGTTGCGGTTACAGGGGCTGTTGATCAGTTTGGTCGAGTGCAAGCCGTTGGTGGCTTGAACGAAAAAATTGAAGGTTTTTATCAGGTTTGTAAACATCAAGGTTTTACAGGAAATCAAGGTGTTGTGATGCCAAAATCAAACCTTAAACACCTTGCATTACATAAAGATGTAATAGAAAGCATTAAAAATGGTGAGTTCCATATTTGGTCCGTTTCTACCGTAGATGAAGCTATTCCGATTGTAATGAATAAACCTTTTAGAGGTGAAGACGATAGCATTATTGGCAAAATAGCGGAACGTATTGAAAACTTTGAAAGACATGAGCATCCAGAAGGAATTGTGCAGCGCATCAAAAACTGGTTTGTCTAGTACTGATCGGAGTTGTTTAGCGTACACGTGTTCACTAAGATGCAGCTATCAAAAATTGGAGTAATTGATAATGCAAAACAAACGTGATTCTTATAACCGTGACGATCTACTTGCTTCTAGCCAAGGCGAACTGTTTGGGCCTGGTTACCCTCAGCTTCCTGCGCCAAACATGCTAATGATGGATCGTGTTACTAAAATGTCTGAGACTGAAGGCGATTTTGGTAAAGGTTTGATCTTGGCGGAATTGGATATTACTCCAGATTTGTGGTTCTTTGACTGCCACTTCCCTGGCGACCCAGTAATGCCGGGTTGTCTTGGCCTTGATGCGATGTGGCAACTTGTTGGTTTCTTCCTTGGCTGGGTTGGTGGCAAAGGAAAAGGTCGTGCTCTGGGTGTTGGCGAAGTGAAGTTTACAGGTCAGATCCTGCCAACAGCGAAAAAAGTGACGTACGAAATCCACATGAAACGCGTTGTAAACCGTAAACTTGTGATGGGTTTGGCCGACGGTCGTGTATGTGTGGACGGCAAAGAAATCTACGTAGCAAAAGATTTGAAAGTTGGCTTGTTCCAAGACACTTCAAGCTTCTAATCACGATTTTAATCGATTTATTAAGGCTCCTATTTAGGAGCCTTTTTGTTGTCGAGTGTTAACCTACTTCCCTATGTCCCTATAATGTAGAAAAGGCTCCGTAGAGCCCTTTCGAATCCTTCTTTTTGTATGTGGAGAGTTTATTTGTAGAGACCAGATTGTCTTTCATCTCTGGCATCACGCCAACCACCTAACCAATACGACCGAGCATCAACTTGTTGATATGGGCAAGCCTCTTGAGACCTTCCATTCAACCCAGCTTTGTAGCCTTGAGATTGAGCTCGTTCTAGGCGATCACGCTTTTGTCTCTTCATAGTTAATTCCTCATACAGGTCCATTTACTAACGTACAGCTGTTATTGTGAAACTTTGATGGAGTTTTTATGACTCCACTTATAAGAATCGATCAAAGTAGGCAATTTCTCAAGGCATAAAAAAAGCAGAGACTCAAATGTGTGAGCCTCTGCTTGATTTAAAAATTACTGACGATTTTTAACTATTTTCTACGGAACCCAAACAATCCAAGCATGGTCAAAGCTAACCAACCAAGGCCTGCACCTTGACGCTCTGTCGTCGTTGAGTCAATGCTTCGAGATACGATGTCGTCCTTAGTTGCGTCAGCAATAGGTACTAGTTTGACTGCTACAATTTGCTCTTCAGAGCTACATGTCGCATTGTTTGCTGTTGTGCTATAACCACCTACACATTTCATAGCAGTACCAGAGATCACACCTGCATCATTGATATCAGTTGCGTCGATAATACGGAACTGATTGTTTTGTTCAGAGTAATCACCGCCATTAGTCAAACTGTCTAGGAACCAAGCTTTTCCATTGAATAATGTTGCAGCACGTTCACTAGTCTCGCCACCTACGCTATATGGATAGATAAAACCGCGCTTACGACGTGGCTTGCCATCGTCTTCACGAGTCGTTTCCGCATCAAGTTGCCCGACGATTTCATTGTAAGAGTTGATACCGCCCATCTTACCGCCCGCACCGCTAAAGAAAATGCCAGTAGTTGGGTAAAAAGCGCTAATAGAATCCTTACGAACATCATCTACGATAAAGAGACGATTCGGAGCAGAGCCCGTTGGCATTAAGTATCCGCCCGAACGTTTCGCTTCACCAATAGCAACAAAATTAGAGTTAACGTCGGTTAATCGTGAGTTTGTATGAACCGTATCATCACCTTCGCGCTGTCTAGCTCCTACAACAACTTTATTTTTCCAAGTTGCGTTTTCAACGCTACCTTCGGCTTCTAGAGTTCCGACAAAAACAGTCGCATTCAGGTAGTTATCATCACTGTAAGTGTTGTAACCTACGCCATAGACCGTAGTTCCATCAGTGACAAGGTCACGCATGCTCCCTTGAGCTAACCTTTCTCCATCTTTAGATGTGCCACTTGGCCAAGCCAATTCACTGACGGTTCCGCTTTGATCCCAAATCGCTGCTTTTGATGTATGGTGAGATCCATTGGTATTGCTTGCTGTTCGAGAAACACTGCCAACAGTAAAAATGCCGTCTGTGCTCCAAGCATGGCTTTGCACAACACTTGCGTCACTATCGCCAGTAAGAATATTTGGCTCTACTGGTGCAACTACGGTATTTCGTGTTTCTAATGTAGAAGCATTTTCTGTGCTAACTTTACTCTGATTACCGACAGCTGCACCATCCTCGGTAAGCTGGTTGATAACATTGTTATATTCATTTTTATAAGCAGCAGAATCTTCTTCTATGAACGCTAACGCATTAGAAGTAAAGTCTTTACTACGTTCTTTATTCCACGGCGTCCAGTTTACTGAGGCCCAAGAGTCACAGGTGGAATAGCGAAGCTGGTTGTAACAGTAACGCTCAAAGTCTTTGAGTTCTTGGATGTAATAAAAGCCAGCGTCTAATCCGAATGGGATTTCTTCACGATAGCTGTTCCCATCCACGGCTTGTGTCGCTGAAATCGGTGTAGTGCGAGTTTCCATTGCAAGTTTAAACTGCTCTGGCGTGCAGTTTGCTGCTGCATCAAAGCAGCCTAAAGCGAAAGGTGAACCTGTTGAAGGATCTGTACCTGCATCGCCCTGTTGAATTGCAACCCCGTAAGCCGTTTGGTAGTCACCGTTTGAACCATGATCCTGAGGTGAAACCTCAACAACTTGATACAATGCCGCCTGTGCGTTCATTGTGGTACCAACCATCATTGCAATGGCGGTCAATTTGAATTTATTACTACAATTCATTGAATTCTTAACTATCCTGTTGCATTGCTTCGAGTTCTTCCCATCTCTCGAATGCGATTTCCAACTCCTGCTCTAGTGCAGCAAGCTGTTCCAATACCGGCTGAGTTTGCTCTACAGGTTTAGCAAAGAACTCTGGATCGTTCACTTGCTCCTGAAGGCTCTCGATATCCGACTCTAATTGTTCAAGTTTAGCTGGTAGAGCCTCTAATTCTCTTTGCAGCTTATACGATAACTTCTTCGAATTGTTCTTAGGTTGCGTAGTTTTGGGAGTTTCCTCAACCACTTTCTCTTTCTTCGTTGGTTTTTCAACCTGACTGCGCGAAGCAAGAACTTGGTCACGCTGTTGTTTAGCATCATGATAACCACCAACGAACTCTTCGATTATACCGTTACCCTCAAAAATCCAGCTTGTTGTTACTGTGTTGTCTACGAACTCACGGTCGTGACTCACTAACAATAATGTACCCTGATAATTGGCAAGCATTTCTTCTAAAAGTTCCAACGTTTCGATATCCAAATCGTTAGTTGGTTCATCAAGAATAAGTAAGTTGTTTGGTTTCAACAAGATACGGGCTAGCAATAATCGGTTTTTCTCACCACCAGAAAGTGCCTTAACCGGGGTTCTGGCGCGCTTAGGTGCAAATAAGAAGTCTTGAAGATAACTCAGCGCATGACGCTGACGTCCCCCAACCATTACTTCTTGTTTCCCATCCGCTAAGTTATCGATCACTGTCTTTTCTGGATCCAAAATCTCTCGGTACTGATCAAAGTACGCGACTTCTAATTTTGTTCCGCAGTGTAAACGACCAGACTGCGCTTCCAATTGCCCCAATAGCAATTTAAGTACCGTACTCTTACCGCAGCCATTTGGTCCGATAAGTGCAATACGGTCACCACGCATGATGTTAAAGCTAAAGTCGTCGACAATTGTCTTGCCTTCGTAAGCAAAAGATACATTTTCTGCTTCAAATACAATCTTACCAGAACGAGAAGCATCATCGATGTTTAGGTTAACTTTACCTTGAACTTCACGACGGTCACGACGCTCTTCACGAAGTTTTTTAAGGGCTCGAACACGGCCTTCATTACGAGTACGACGTGCTTTAATGCCTTGACGAATCCACACTTCTTCCTGAGCTAGTTTCTTATCGAACTCAGCATTCTGCATTTCTTCGACGCGAAGCATTTCTTCTTTGTCATTCAAATACTGTTCGTAATTACCAGGGAAAGAAGCTAATTGACCGCGATCTAAGTCGACGATGCGTGTCGCCATCGACTTGATGAATGCACGGTCGTGAGAAATAAAGATGATCGAGCCTTTGAAGTCTTTTAAGAAGTTCTCTAACCATTCGATCGTTGTCACATCGAGATGGTTTGTTGGTTCATCAAGAAGCAATACATCAGGATCACAAACCAGCGCACGAGCTAAAGCAGCTTTACGTTGCCAGCCACCGGATAGATCGGTCAGTTTGGTTTCAGGGCTTAGTTTTAAAGCGCCAAGTACGTTCTTAACACGGTCATCAAAGCGCCAAGCATTAGAATGATCAAGCTGCTCTTGAACTTTCGCCAAACGGTTAATGTTCTTCTCACTTGGGTCTTGAGCAACAAGATCGAGAAGATCGTGATAAATCTTCAATTGTTCGCCGATTTCAGCCAAACCGCCAGATACGTATTCGTAAACCGTACCCTCTTGATTGCGCGGTGGATCTTGTTCAAGCCGAGAAACTACTACGTCTTGAGTTATTTGAATCTTGCCATCATCCAACAAAATGTCGCCGGCAAGCACTTTCATTAACGTGGACTTACCTGCTCCGTTACGACCAACTAAACAAACGCGTTCGTTTTCTTGAAGAGCGAACTCCGCTTTGTCTAGCAATGGGTGGTCACCAAATGCAAGTTGTGCGTTATGAATGGTAAGTAATGCCATTATTATCCAACCAATGTGTGAGTTGTTCTAAGTCAAACGGCCAGTTCAACTCAGAATCTTGATATTTTAAGACGGGTATTGTGACGCCGTAACGAGAAAATAGTACATCATCGAACGCAATATCAATGATATCTGTTTGCTCGGCCAAACCGACTTGGTCTACTAGAGCAAATGCCATCTCACAAAGATGGCATCCCTCCGTGCTATACAATATCAGCACGTATTAATCCTTTTGTTTATACTACGCGTGCGTTACTAGCCAACAGTTATGAATCTGTTTATTACGCGCAAAATCTAATGGTAACGTTTGAGAAGAAATATTCTGAGCCTTCAAACCCAATTCAGCGAGTGATTCTTCATCCATCTTGAAGTGACGTTTGTTATTTGAAAATACGATTGTGCCTTCACTTCTCAGTAAACGTTTGAGGTTCTTCATTAGCTTAATGTGGTCACGTTGTACATCGAATGATGTTTCCATACGCTTAGAGTTAGAGAACGTAGGTGGGTCAATAAAGATCAAGTCGTACTCACCTTTTGCGTTTTCTAGCCATTGCAAACAGTCCGCTTGTTCATATTTATGTTGGCGCCCTACACAGCCATTAAGCTGCATATTGTCTTTCGCCCAGTTCAAGTAGGTGTTTGACATATCGACAGTTGTAGTGGAACGCGCACCACCAACTGCAGCGTGCACTGTTGCACTACCAGTGTAAGCAAACAAGTTAAGGAAATCTTTACCCTGTGCCATTTCACCAAGACGACGACGAGTGATCTTATGATCCAAGAACAGGCCTGTGTCTAGGTAGTCATGAAGGTTCACGATCAGCTTCACACCGTACTCGTTTACTTCGAGCGTCTCTGATACCTGACCTAATTTTTGGTACTGGCTTCGACCTTTCTGCTTCTCACGAACTTTCAGTACAACTTTGTTCGCTTCGACACCGGTCACCTGAATCGTCGCACGGATAATGTCCGTTAGACGACGCTTGGCTTTTTCTTCAGGGATGTTCTTAGGTGCTGCGTACTCTTGAATCACAATTTGATCGCCGTACACGTCGATCGCTACGTTGTATTCTGGAAGGTCTGCATCGTAGATACGATAGCAGTCTAGTTTCTCTTTACGAGCCCACTTGCCAATCTTGCCAATGTTTTTCTTCAAACGGTTTGAGAAGTCTGGTGCGATTTGAACGTTAGTATCTGCACCTTTAACTTCATCAGCGCTGCGCTCGGCAATGCTATAGTTCTTTTGGTGACACGGTAACGCACCATTGTTCAATTTAAACTGTTTATCAGCGCGCATACGAAGGCAACTCAAGAGCTCGTCTGAGCTAGAGAAGATAGATGCTTTACATCCGCCAAACTCAGATTTTAGCTGTCCACCGAATGCGGTATAGAGCGCAATCAGCCCCGGCTCAGTTCCTAGACGCTCACCGTAAGGTGGGTTTGAAACGATAACACCGTGTTCAAATCCTGCGGGACGAGTAATAGTTGCAGCATCACCTTGCGCAAACTCAATCAACTCTTCAACACCTGCTCTGCGGGCGTTTTCTTGAGCGACTTTTAATACTTTGGGGTCGTTATCGAATCCAAAAAACTTAGCGTCAACTTTCTTGACACCCCGTCTAGCTTGAACATTAGCCTCTGATTTAATCTCAGCCCAGGTCTCCGGTTCAAAGTCTTCCAAAACTTCGAAGCCCCATTGTTTGCGCTTAACGCCAGGTGCCATGTTGGCTGCCATCATTGCCGCTTCAATAAGCAAAGTACCAGAACCACACATTGGATCGAGTAATGGTTGATGCCCATCCCAGCCACAACGCATGATAATCGCAGAAGCAAGCGTTTCACGTAATGGCGCACGACCCGATTCTGGTCGATAACCACGCTGATGAAGACCACTACCTACCATGTCTACCCCAAGCAACGCTTTATCTTTATGCAAACGAACGTGAATACGAATATCTGGGCGTTCTTTGCTGATATTAGGACGTGGCAAGCCTTTATTCTCAAAGCAATCTACGATGCCATCTTTGACCTTCATAGCTCCGTATTGGCTATTTCTAATCTCACGGTTTGTGCCGTTAAAGTCCACAACAAAGCGTTTAGAGCTATGAAATTGGTTAACCCAGTTAATAGTGGAAGTGGATAGATACAAGTCCATGTCGTTGTTACACGTGAACTCAGATAAAACACGTACAAATCGAGACGCTAAACGGCTCCACAAACAACAGCGATAAACCTGTTCGTTTGTCGCTTTAAATTTTACGCCTGCCTGTACTGGTTTCGCATTTTCAATGCCTAGTTTAGTCAGTTCTTCAACAAGCAAATTTTCCATGCCATTTGAAGTTACCGCGAGATATTGATTCATAGTGTTCTTTCGCTGATAAAAAATGGCTTCAATTATACCTGACTTTACGATCAATGCCTCGTTTTTAAAGGTATTTTCCCACCCGTTAGTTCAAATCATCACCACTCAAATGATCTAAAACTTTCAACATCTTTAGTTTGAATGTTTTTCATTCATGAACGTATTTTGTTTCCTTTAGAAGAAGTGAATACTTATTTACATGCATTTTGGTATATACCAGTCGGGATTGGTTGATGTAAATTACTTACAAATACCCTTTATAGGGGAATAAATAGGGTTGTTTTAGGCGCTAGGTTGCCTAATTAAAGGAGTAATCAAATTGAAATAAGTAAAATAAAAGTGACCAGCTTCATGTTTGCATGCATAGAAAACAAACAGTTTCATGGTCTTTCGGATTGGAGTGTCAGAGGAAAGGACAAAAAAAATCGACCCAATAAGGTCGATTAAGGCAAACAAAGGAACGAAATAAAGAAAAATTAAACAGCTTCAACCCACCATTGCCATAGGGGTCATTGCAAAGAGGTGGTTTGCACAAGCCATGCGATCATGCATTACTTTAATCGGCTGCCCAAATTGAAGCGCCTTATTGCCATCAAGAACAAAGGCTTCTTGGTTAACATAAGCACATAAGCTCGATGTTTCGCCTGGTTCTAGAACGATGAACATACCATCAGAATATTGATTTGTGAGAAAGACCATGTCCCCTTCTTGAGGTTCATAATCAGAGGACTGTGCATCGAAGAACCAGCTCTTAGGCTGTACAGGTTTATGAAAACGCTTTGCAGCAACACAATACAGTGTTAATTCAGCTTGGCGATATTCACTGATATCGAGACAGCGAATGCGCTCATTAAACGTTTGAAATGCGCTGGCGTCATCAACGGTAAATTCACTGTTTGAGAAGGCACAGTTAACCAACAATTTTCGGGATAGATTGGTTTGGAAAATCATTTCCTCCCCCAGATCCAGCATTAAGCAAGCTTTTTGCTCGTCAAAATACCAATTCCATTTGTCGCTGGGTTTAAGCATTATTCCGTTCTCTCTTGACTAGTTAAATCAGTGGTAAAGAGGTAAGACGCTTAATTACCTACTCGTGATTTTTAAATTCTACAAACGAACGGATAAAAAAAAAGAGGAAACAAAGTCCTCTTTTTTATGTAACAGGTACTGATTTTTCAGTAGTTTTTGATGTATGTGTTAAAGATTCTTAACAATATCACGTACGAGACCTGGGCCGTGGTAAATAAAGCCAGTGTAGACTTGAACAAGTTTAGCGCCTGCCATGATCTTTTCTTTGGCTGCAACATAGGAATCTACACCACCAACACCGATAATTGGAAGTTTGTCTCCAAGCTCTTCATGAAGCTTACGTACGACCTCCGTAGAGCGTGATTGCACAGGGCGACCACTCAAGCCACCTGCCTCATTGGCGTGTCTCATCCCTTCTACGATCGTGCGATCCAAAGTTGTGTTAGTCGCGATCACACCATCTATATTGTTTTTCAATAAAGAATCGCAGATTTGGCAGATTTCATCGTCACTTAAATCTGGCGCAATCTTTAATGCTAACGGGACATACTTGTTGTACTTCTCTGATAACTCCGCTTGTTTCGCTTTTAATTCGGAAAGCAGTTCATCAAGCGCTTCACCATATTGAAGTGAACGAAGACCTGGAGTGTTTGGCGATGAGATGTTTACTGCAATATAGCCAGCATACTCATACACTTTTTCCATACAAATCAGGTAGTCCTCTGCCCCTTTCTCAATTGGCGTATCTTTATTTTTACCGATATTAATTCCGAGAACACAATTGAATTTTGCTCGTTTAACATTCTCGATCAAATTATCAACGCCTAGGTTATTAAAGCCCATGCGGTTGATGATCCCTTCTGCTTCCACTAAACGGAATAAGCGTGGTTTATCATTACCTGGTTGTGGTCGTGGCGTTACAGTGCCGACTTCGACAAAGCCAAAGCCCATGGCATCAAATGCTTCAATACATTCGCCGTTTTTATCTAAACCAGCCGCAAGACCAACAGGGTTACGGAATGTTAGACCCATACACTCAACTGGACGAGTTGGTAACTGTTGGCGGTAAAAGAGATCAAGTGGTGTGCCGTTAAAGCGTTGGAAGTTCTTGATTGCAAGATCATGTGCCTTCTCGGCATCGAGTTGGAAAAAGCCAGTTCTGGCTAGACGGTAAAGCATTGTGCCTCCGAAAGAAAAAAGCCCCGTATAAACGGGACAATATTATTTACCGTTTTTCATCGTAATTCAATGAAAATGAACGTAATAAGTAAAAACCTATATCTTTATAAGATTTTCAAATATAAAACAAACAATTACAATCAAGTTTCTGCGATAAAAATCGTAACTAACCGCTTAAAAGCAATCGATTTCACTCTGTTTTAATTTCAACTCAATGTGACAATGTAACTATTTTCGTTCCAAATGTGAATAATAGATAATAAAAAGCCCCGTTAAATAACGAGGCTTTTACTTATGACTTGATTATTCCACTACTCTTTCGATGAGCAGTTGAGGTTTAAAAGTACTAGCTCTCGAAGTGCTACAGAGAACTTAGCAAATTCGTGTACTGAGCCAACTTTGAACTCGTTTAAGATACTCTCCCAGCGGTGCAACGATTGCTCGTTAGTTTCAATCCAATCTTCTAACGCAGCCATCACGTCAAGCTCTTCGGTTGAGCAGCCACAAGTCAGTACCTGAGCGGTAAGTTGACGTTGTTGCCAGTCCAGATCTTCACGGAATGCCGCTCTAGCAAGTGCTTGCCAGTTGTTATCAACGGCTTGGCTATTAATTTGCTTCAAGAACCAATGCAACGATAAACGGTCACCCAAGTTAAAGTAGAGTTTCGATGCTTGCTCAACCGTTTTACCTGTTTCACTTGCTACTGATGAAATATCCAGTGCAGATTGTAAGCTTGATAAGCGGGCAACTTGGTGAGCGAGTTTCTCTTCAACCCCTTTCTCTATCCAACCTTGAGCCAAGTCATTGTGTTCTTCAACTTCAGACTCAACTAACATAGTGTCTAGGGTTTCAGTGATAACATTGACATCTTGCTTGTAGATAGCAATCAACTCACCGACCGTGCATTTGCCGCTACGGTTACGAAGCAACCAGCGTGCAATTCGACGCAGTGCTCGGCGCACGTAAAACATAATTTCGTATTGAGCTTGCGCTGTCGCAACGTTATCAAGTTTGCGAGTTTGCATGAGGATTGCTTCTAAATCAAAGATTTCTCTAGCCGCACTGTAAGCGTTGGCAATATCGACAACACTTGCACCAGTTTCTTCTTGCAAACGAGTAACGAAGTTACAGCCCATTTCATTAACCATCTGGTTAGCCAATGCTGTAGCGATAATTTCAGCTCGCAGTGGGTGATTAACCATTTGATCTTTATAGTTACGTCGTAACGCACTTGGGAAATATTCAACAAGTTGTTTTGCATGGAATTCATCATTTGCGATTTCATCCGTAACAAGTTGCTGTTTAAGTACCATTTTACCGTAGGCAACTAACACTGATAGCTCAGGGCGAGTCAGACCTAGTCCCTGTTTTTCACGCTCGATTAGCGTTTCATCATCAGGAATGTATTCGAGAGCACGGTCCAAGTACCCTGCTTTCTCCATAGTGTGGATGAATCGAATTTGCTCCTTAACAATGCCAACACCTTGCTGTTCAGTAACAGAGATCGACTCCGACTGACGGTAAGCATCATCCAAGACAATTTCACCCACTTCGTCTTCCATAGACTCTAGAATTTGGTTACGTTGCTTAACCGTAAGATCGCCATTTGAAACCAGTCCATTGAGGAAGATCTTGATGTTGACTTCATTATCCGAACAGTCAACGCCACCTACGTTATCAACGAAGTCCGTGTTCACTCGACCGCCAGTTAGTGCGTATTCGATACGACCAAGCTGAGTCATACCCAAGTTACCACCTTCGCCAACCACTTTGGCTCTTAAGTCACGGCCGTCAATGCGCAGCATGTCGTTAGCACGGTCACCAACATCTGTATGAGTTTCTGTCGATGATTTAACGTAAGTGCCGATACCACCGTTCCAAAGAAGATCGACTTTCATTTTCAAGATCATCTTTATCAGATCGTTAGGCGCTAAAGATGCTTTCTTCGTACCTAACATTTTCTGAATTTCTGGCGTCAACTGGATCGATTTTGATCGACGAGAGAAGATGCCACCACCTTGAGAGATCAAGTCTTTGTTGTAATCTTCCCAGCTTGATCTTGGCAAATTAAACAAGCGGTTACGCTCTTCCCAGCTGCTGGCTGAATCTGGATTTGGATCAATAAAGATGTGCATGTGGTTAAACGCAGCTTGCAATCGAATATGCTTCGATAACAGCATACCGTTACCGAACACGTCACCTGCCATATCACCTACACCGATTGCAGTAAAATCAGTGGTCTGACAGTTGATGCCCATTTCACGGAAGTGACGTTTAACAGATTCCCAACCACCTTTTGCGGTGATTCCCATTGCTTTGTGATCGTAACCGTTTGAACCACCTGAAGCGAATGCGTCACCTAGCCAGAAGTTGTATTCTGCAGAAACAGAGTTTGCCAAATCTGAGAAGGTTGCTGTGCCTTTATCGGCAGCCACTACTAAATATGGGTCATCTTCATCGTGACGAACAACGTTTTGTGGTGGTACCACCTCTCCTTCAATGATGTTATCTGACACATCTAGCAGTGCACGGATAAAGCGTTTGTAACAACGCTGACCTTCCGCAAAAATTTCATCACGAGTGGTGAGAGATGGCTGGCGTTTACAAACGAAGCCGCCTTTTGCACCCACTGGTACAATTACAGTGTTCTTAACCTGTTGCGCTTTTACTAAGCCAAGAATCTCCGTACGGAAGTCTTCTTGACGATCTGACCAACGCAAACCACCACGAGCCACTTTTCCACCACGAAGGTGAACACCTTCAATATCTGGTGCGTAAACAAAGATCTCGAATGCAGGTACAGGCTGCGGAATCTCAGGAATATCGCTTGGCTTCATTTTCAAAGATAACCAAGGCTTAGGCTGCTTATTCTCGTCTACTTGGTAGTAGTTGGTACGAAGCGTCGCCATGATCATTTCAATATAACGACGAATAATACGATCATCATCCAAGCTCTCTACACGATCCAACTGCTCTGTTAGCTTTTTAATTAGATCGTTTTGGCCTTTCTCGCTGCCTTTGTGTTTCGGATCAAATCGCTTGGTGAACAGCTTGACTAGACCTGTCGCTAAGTCTGGGTAGTGGCTTAGCGTGTCTTCGATGTACTGCTGACTGAATGGGAAGCCTACTTGGCGCATGTATCGTGCGTAAGCACGAAGAATGGAAATCTCACGGCCAGATAACGACGCACCTAATAACAATCGGTTGAAACCATCACTTTCAAGATTACCCGCCCAAATGGCAGCAAATGCTTGTTGGAAACGATCACGAGCTTCACGAAGGTCAACGGTTTTCTCGCTCTTATGCAGCATAGAGAAGTCAAGGATCCAGAAAGTCTGCCCGTTGTTTTTCTCGATCTCATATGGCGATTCGCCAATCACACGCAAACCAAGGTTTTCCAACATCGGCATTACGTCAGAAAGGTGAATTGGTTCATCGCGATGATATAACTTTAAGCGGACAGCTTTGGAATCTGCTCCCTCTTCTTGAGGTCGGTAGAACAACATACCAAGTTTATTATCATCACTTAACGCTTCTAAGCGCTCGATATCTGCAACCGCAGAACCTGGCATCATGTCCTCTTTGTATGAGCGAGGGAACGCACTCATATATTCTTTTGAAAGAGGAAGGCCTTTACTTTCACCAAAGTTAGCAATGATGGATTCTTTTAGTCTGTCATCCCAAGAGGTAGAAACTTCCATTAGATTTTGCTCGATCTTTTTCACGTCTACGTCAATGTTGTTATTGTCTACACGAACAATGTAATGTGTTCTCGCTAGTGGGCTTTCTGAGAAGTACGTTGTAAATTCAACCTCTTGCTCGCAACCAAAGTACTGCTTAAGAATGCGTTGAGTTTGACGACGCAATTCTGTGTTGTAACGATCTTTAGTGACATAAACCATGCAACTGAAGAAACGACCAAATGGGTCTTTACGAACAAACAAACGCAGCAAGTCACGATCTTGCATTTGTACAACACCCATTCCCACCTCAAGCAGCTCTTCTTCATTAGCTTGAAGCAACTCGTCGCGTGGGTAGTTTTCTAAGATATTGTGCAATGCTTTGTATGAGTATGATCCGTGACGGTATCCACTTGCTTCAAGGATACGGTCAACTTTTTCACGGATCAAAGGAATACTTTGTACCGCTTGGTTGTAAACGGCGGAGGTATATAAACCAGTAAAGCGATGCTCACCTATTACTTTACCGTTTTCATCAAACTTCTTAATACCGATGTAATCAGTATAAGCTGGACGGTGGATACGAGATGCTTTGTTACCTTTGGTGATGATCAGAGCGTATGGTTTTTTCGCTTCTAATCGCGCTGAATCTGATAATTCAGAGAGCTTGACGCTACGCACGCGCTTGTCATCAGCAAACAGACCTAGTCCTTTTTCTTTAGCAGGAACAAGTTCGGTATCACCATTGACCTCTTTTAAGTCATAATCTTTATAACCCATAAAGGTAAAGTTATGATCTTCTAGCCAACGAAGAAATGCGATCGTTTCATCCATACGATCAGTTTGGATAGAAACACGATCTTTATTTTTCTCAAGTTCATCAGTAACAAACTTAAGCTTATCAACCATCTGCTTCCAGTCATCAACGACTAAGCGAGTATCAGATAGAATTCTTAACAGCTCTTCTTTAAGCGCTTGCATCTCGTCTTTACTAGTGAGGCGGTCTACCTCTATGTGGAAAAGTGATTGAAGAACACCACCCTCACCGTTTACGTCTGTAACTTGGCCTTTTTTATCACGCTGAATCTGTGTTGGGTTATTCAACATTAGGTGACAAACAAGATCCAAACGTGCTAAAGCCATTTTGACTGAGTCCACTAAGAATGGACTATCTGGAACAACAATTTCTACGATTGTGTGTGTGGATTGCCAGCCTTGACGACTTACGGTCGGGTTAAATACTCGAACCGAAATCTCTTCTGGTTTTTTTTCATTGATATGGTGCCAAAGGCTAACGACAGCACCATAAAGGTCGGATTCGTTTCGCTGAATTAGATCATCATCAGCAATGTTACTGAATAAGTGTTGAGCAAGTTTAGTTACAAGCGTTTGGTGAGAAAGCTCGAGTTTGTCTTGAATCAGTTGGTAAACCTTTTCAAGCAGAACCGGCACTACATTTTCACGCGCGGTCATATTCACACTCCACATTAGAATTGTTGTTTTGTAGGGGGACTTAGTAGCTAGGTTGTTACCTTAGAAACTAAGCATAGGTAATGCATGTGCCCATTGTAAAAGCATAATTACAAATGTTTAACAACTAATCGTAGTGGTAAGAGGTGAAATGTCCGATTCTGTGACTAAGATTCCTATTTAACTCTCTGCAAATACAATACATCACAGAGTTTCTAACTTAAGAAACTTATTATTTTGGTCAGTTGTTAGTCTAAACTGGCCTCTAACGCCCAATTGACTGAGAAATGGTCTAAATCTCGCGGCGGGTAACTGCAAACGCAAACCGTTGTGTGTGACAACTTGAACAACACTTGCCGCACCAGAATAATGAGATAAAAACGTTTGATATGAAATGTTGAGATTGAAGTAGTAATAGTTCATGAAGTGAAAACTAAGTGACATAAACAAATAAGGTGGTCTAAATGACCACCCTATTGTTTTGTTTACTATTCGTCTAGTGCTTTAGTCACTTTTTCGAATAGATCTTTAGCAAGATTATCCATTGCTTTGAGCTTTTCAAGTTCTGCACGAATCATTGCTTGGCGAGCTTCATCGTATTTACGGAACTTAAGCAAAGGATCAATCATTCGAGAAGCTACTTGTGGGTTCGAATCATTTAGTTGGCGAAGAATTTCACCGGCAAACTGGTAACCTACACCGGATTTATCATGGAAACGTACAGGGTTCGCACTTAAGAACGAGCCAATTAAGCTGCGCGTACGGTTAGGATTTTTCAAACTAAATGC
This sequence comes from Vibrio sp. 2092, assembly GCF_033339635.1. Lineage (NCBI taxonomy): Bacteria > Pseudomonadati > Pseudomonadota > Gammaproteobacteria > Vibrionales > Vibrionaceae > Vibrio > Vibrio sp. 2092. Next base: position 72,242 of record NZ_JAWOUY010000020.1, read on the forward strand.
TTCGTGGTTCATGGTTGCTTTTACTTTTTCAAGAGCATCCTCTGCAGGATTGCTACCTTGCAGTGCAAACCACTTATCCATAACCAAACCATCGTGCTTCCATTTATCGCTGTAATCTGCCATAAGTGCTTCACGACACTCGAGCTGAGCGTTATTTGCAGCACTCATCGCAGCAATCGTATCTGTCATGTTATTTGCAGATGCGTACTGCGCGTTGACTAAATCATTACCTTTTTCCGTATGTGCTAGGTACTGAAGGCAACGGTTACGTAAAGCACGCTTGCCAATAGCAGCATGGTCGATCGTATACTCTGCTTGCTTAAGCGTGTGATAAGTCGCACTTAGCTCATCTTCTAACTCTTTAGAAAGTGACACTGTAATGATGTTTAGTACTTTGTCTACGGAATCGATATCAATTTGTTGGTACCAACCAGTAATCTCATTGATTGAAGGCATAGAGAAAACTTGAGCAATGAAAGCTGGCTCAAGCGTTTCATCCAACAGCACACCGCGGAAAGCATCTATCACACCTTCAGAAAGCGATACTTCTTGTCCCGCTTGAACGTTTTTCACATTCTGACGAATATATTTAGCCAATAGCATTTGGCTAGCGTCCCATCGAGCAAAATCGTTCGTTGCGTGCTTCATCAAGAAGACTAACTCGTCATCGCTGTAATCGTATTCTAATTTGACTGGTGCCGAGAATTCACGCAACAAAGATGGCACTGGCTGTTCTTCGACATTTTCAAATACGAACGTTTGCTTATCTTGTTTAATATCCAGCACGTTATGAACAAATTCACCGTTACTCATCAGTGGGATAACTTGACCTTTCGAATCATACAACTCGATATCGAACGGGATATGCAGCGCTTGTTTTTCTGCTTGGTCTTGCGTCGGCTCCGTAAATTGCTCTACCGTTAGTGCGTAAGTTTTTGCATCAGCGTTGTATTCGCTATTTACGCGTAGCGTTGGTGTACCCGATTGGCTGTACCACAAACGGAACTGTTTTAAATCAACACCGGTGGCATCTTCCATTGCAGAAACAAAGTCTTCACACGTCGCGGCGGTACCATCGTGACGTTCAAAATAAAGTTTCATTCCTTTTTGGAAGCCCTCTTCGCCAAGGAGTGTATGGTACATGCGAATAACTTCGCTGCCCTTTTCATACACCGTTAGCGTGTAGAAGTTATTCATCTCAATGACTTTGTCAGGACGAATCGGGTGAGACATTGGGCTTGCATCTTCCGCAAATTGAGGACCACGAATAATACGTACGTTATCAATACGGTTATCAGCACGAGAGCCTAAGTCAGAGGAGAATTCTTGGTCACGGAATACGGTTAAGCCCTCTTTTAGACTTAGTTGGAACCAATCACGACAAGTGACACGGTTGCCAGTCCAGTTGTGGAAGTACTCATGACCTATCACAGCTTCGATGCCTAAATAATCACGATCTGTCGCAGTTTGATCGTTCGCCAGAACATATTTTGAGTTAAAAATGTTCAAGCCTTTGTTTTCCATTGCACCCATGTTGAAGAAATCAACAGCAACGATCATGTAAATATCCAGATCGTATTCCAGGCCAAAGCGTTCCTCATCCCACTTCATCGAGTTGATCAGCGATGTCATCGCATGACCTGCACGATCTAAGTTACCTTTATCAACAAAGATTTCTAAATCAACACTGCGACCTGACATCGTTGTATATTTGTCACGCAATACATCAAAGTCGCCTGCAACAAGGGCGAACAAGTAAGCTGGTTTTGGATGCGGATCCTGCCATTGAACCCAGTGACGACCGTTCTCTGCATCGCCTTCTGCAATTCGGTTACCATTGCTCAGCAAATATGGGTAAGCCGCTTTATCTGCGATCACTTTTGTTGTGTATTTTGCTAGAACATCCGGACGGTCTAGATAGTACGTGATACGGCGAAAGCCCTCAGCCTCACACTGAGTACAAAATGCGCCGCCTGATTTGTACAAACCTTCGAGTGCTGTATTCGCTTCAGGATCAATTTTGGTGACGATTTCAAGTTCAAACTCGGATGGAAGATCGGTCAGTACCAGCGATGACTCCTTCACCTCGTGATGAGCCCAATCCTCACCATTTACTTTTACAGCGCGTAGCTCAAGCCCTTCGCCATCGAGTTCTAGCGTTGTTGTATCGCCTTTTTGAGCAACTTTTGATACCGCCGTAACGATTGTGTCATTGTCATATAGATCAAAAGTAAGATCGATATCAGTAATCGCATGAGATGGCTCTTTATAATCTTTACGATATTTGGCCTGGGGAGCTTGAGACATGAGCATAAATCCTTGTATGTCGAACAACAAAAATACCAGACTGCATGATCAAAAATGCAGTTCTGGTATCACTATATAAGCTATTTGTAGGGGTTGTGGTATCAGAATACAAGTCTTTCTATCAAAAAACGGAGCTTTTAGTGCTCTAGCTCCGTTTTTTGATTAACATTTAAACAACATTAATGACTTACCGTACGCACGCGTAATTTGGCGCATGTTAAAGGCATCATGGCGTAACTCTATTGAGTACGGCGTACATATCACCATTGGAATCTTCGATCGTTAGCTCATTCTTGTTGAGCTTATACGTGGTTCCATGCTCGCCATTTTCATACAACAGAACCAAAAACTCATCTTCTGTGTAAAACACACCTTGTTTGATGGACTCATCCCCTTCTTCGTTCGAAACCCTAAACATGAACACGAAATCAGGTTGAAGTATCAAATCCATCTGATTAATGTTGTTGGCCACTAGACCGTCGCCAGATACGTGAGAGCTAGACCAAATACCTGCAAGTGAATTGGATAATCCCTTAGTGAATGTTACACCATTAAGATCAAGCGTATTATGGTTGTTGCGATAGGCATAAATTTGAGGCTCGTCGGTGTTTAAACCAAGAACGATGGTGTCTTCATTTGCGTTATACAGCCCTTCCCAATGGTCAACGGAATAGTCTTTCTTTTGAATATCAATAGAAAAGCTGTAGTCAGAACCTAATGAGAGTTTGATCGCACGAAAGTTTTCAGCTGACTCTTCGGGGTTTGGGTTCATTAAATACCAGTCTCCGATGAGAAACGGCGTGTCAAAGTGACTTAATTCATCTTCTCTGGTGTTTTCTCCACCAAACACACTAAAGCAGCAAAAGCTAAGTAAAATAAAGAACCACTTCATATCGGCATCCTTATTGTTTTCTTTTAGCTTAGCCAGTAGTCCTCACTTTCGCGAAATTTTAGATGTAGATCACGTAAATTATTGGGGGAAAATAAGCGAATATCTTGCTCGATATCGAGACAGCGGAAGACAAAAAGGCATAAAAAAAGAGTGAATCTGAAAGACTCACTCTTTTTATTCTAAATTGCCAGTTATTATGACTGATTTTCCTGCTTAAGTAGATCGACCATAATCGCGACAGACTCATCTAAATAAACATCAGGAGCCTCGTAGTCTTTTGGTATATCATCCAATGTTTTGAATGCTTTTTTACCCAAAGCAGCTTGACGTTCATTTATGCGTTGTAATCGAAGTGCTTCCGCTTTATCCGATTCAGCTTTACGAACTTTTTCGTTCAAAGACAAAGTATTATCGTCTTTTTCTTTACGATATTTCTCGATGTCTTCATTGATAAAGCGGAACTCCATCTCATCAGAAATACGCTTGTTATGAAGAGCAGTAAGTTTTTCAACTAAGGCGTCGTTACTTGGAAACGTTTGATATTGTGCTTTATCAATCTGATCCCAAGGTAAAGCATTGTCTTCAACACTTTCACCTGTTTCAGAAGCCTCGATTGGCGTTGGGTACGAAATATCTGGTGCAACACCACGATTTTGCGTACTTCCACCGTCAATACGATAAAACTTCTGAATCGTGTACTGAACATAACCTAGCTCTTTATCGAAAAGATCGTAAATATGATTCAGTGAACGATGTTGCTGAACTGTACCTTTACCGAAAGAGTTTTCACCTAAGATGATTGCACGATTATAATCTTGCATTGCCGCTGCAAAAATTTCAGATGCTGAAGCACTGTAGCGGTTAATCAATACCGTCAATGGGCCATCATAACTCACTTTTCCATCGGTATCGGCATTCACCTTGATGCGGCCATAGCTGTCACGAACTTGAACTACAGGACCTTCTTTAATGAATAAACCTGTCAATGCCGTCGCTTCTGTTAGCGCACCACCACCATTGTTACGTAGATCAACGATTACGCCGTCAACGTTTTTGGTTTTCAACTCAGCTAGTAATTTATCGGTGTCTTTCGATAAGCCGACGTAGAAACTTGGTACTTCTAAAATACCAATCTTCTTACCGTCTTTTTCGATGATTTCTGACTTAACCGCACGATCTTCTAAGCGAACTTTGTCACGAACAATTGTGACAATGTAACTCTTCGCATCGTTACCTTCTGGCAAGATCTGTAGATTAACCTTTGTGCCTTTCGGGCCTTTGATTAACTGAACAACATCATCCAGACGCCAACCGATCACGTCGACAATTTCTTCACCGTCTTGTCCAACACCAGTGATTCGGTCCCCTTCACCAAGTTGCTTACTCTTCGAAGCCGGACCGCCAACAACAAGTGAACGAATTACTGTGTAATCGTCTGTCATTTGCAAAACGGCACCGATGCCTTCTAGAGAAAGGTTCATTTCCGATTGGAATTGCTCGGCATTACGTGGAGAAAGGTAGCTTGTATGAGGGTCAACCTGTCGCGCGAAGGCATTCATATACAACTGAAATGCGTCTTCATTGTTGGTCTGTGTGATGCGCTTCATCGCGTTGTTATAACGCTTCTCTAAAACTTCTTTAATCTCTGGCCACTCTTTGCCAGTCAGTTTCAGATTTAACGCGTCATATTTCACACGCTTGCGCCACAACTCGTTGAGCTCTGCTTCGTCTTTTGGCCATGCGGCCTCAGAGCGGTCTAACTCTATCTCGTCATCGGTATCAAACTTGATCTCTTCATCGAGTAGAGTTAACGCATAAGCAAAACGATCGAAACGCTTCTGCATTGAGAGGTTGTAAACATCAAAAGCAATTTGGTTGTTGCCCGATTTAAGCTGATCATCAAGCTCGACTGACCAGTTTTTAAATGAGTCGATGTCTGCTTGAGTGAAAATATTTCTATTGTAATCAAGCAACTCTACATAGCGTTCAAAGATCGCTTTAGAGAAATCATCATTGAGGCTGAAGTGCTTATAATGAGAGCGGGTAAATCGCGAGGTGACTCGTTTGCTAGCTGTTTCATGCTGAACTTCAGGAGAAAGAACCGGCAGGTCATCTTTATGTAGTTTGGCTTCAAGAGCCTGAGCTGATGCTGCTAGCCATAAGCTAGCAGCAATCAGGGTCACTTTTGAACGGCAATTCATGCGTAGGAGTATCTCCTTTATGCGCGCAAGTGCTCCGCTTTCACAACCATTTGTAGGCCGTTAGCAAGTTGAACACGTACATCATCCTTATTGATTTCAACAATGGTCGCTGCCATGTTTCCTTTGCCCATGTTCACGTTAACTGCGTTACCTACTGTGATTTCATCAGCATTTAGAGCGCGCGTTTCTACAGGCTTAGTTGGTTTTTGTACTTTTGGTTTATTAGTACGACGAGGCTGTTGAGGCTTTTTAGCCGCAGGTTTCGCTTTCGCCTTACCCTCTTCACGAGCTTTTTGTGCTTGTTCTTTACGACGAGCCTGAACTTTCGCCTTGCTTTCTGCAAGTGTCGCTTTCGCGTGTTCAACGTGCTCTTCTTCTAGCTCACCACAAGGGTTGCCATCTAGGTCTACACGTACTGCACCTGGTTTTACACCGTGTAGGTAACGCCATGATGAAGTGTACTGTCTTAACGCTGCACGAAGCTGTGTTTTGCTTACTTTTTCGTCTTCATTTAGACGTTCCGCAAGATCTTGAAAAATACCAATTTTCAGAGGTTTTGCTTCACCTTCTAAAGTAAAGCACTTAGGGAAACATTCAGCAATATATGCAATAACTTCTTTGCTGTTTTTTAACTTTTCAGTCATGAGGGGTCCTGATTTGAGCGGATTTCCGCGAGCATTAAGAAAAAATATTCTCGTATTATAGTGACATGCCAAGGAAAAACCACACTCGAAGGCTAATTTATGCGTCGTTCGCGTGTGAATTAAGCAGCTTTTCTACTTCAACCATGAAATGAGTGAGACCTTCTTCGTCTGTTTCATTAAATCGGCCAATACTTGGACTATCAATATCAAGTACACCAACCACCTTTCCATTAATAGAAAATGGAATCACAATTTCTGAATTGCTCGCTGCATCGCACGCAATATGCCCCTCAAATTCGTGAACGTCGTATACTCTTTGTATAGTATTAGTTTGTGCAGCAGTACCGCAGACGCCTCGACCCATTGGGATACGAACACAAGCTGGTTTTCCTTGGAACGGACCAAGAACAAGCTCTTCACCTTTTGTTAGGTAAAAGCCTGCCCAGTTAAGATCGTCAAGTTCCATGAAAAGCAATGAGCTCAAGTTTGCTAGGTTCGCAATAAAGTCTGGTTCAGACTCAATTAGAGCAACAGCTTGTTTGGTTAGTCTTTGGTATTGTTCTAAGTTCATATTAACTTCCTACTTACTATAAAAGCTTCCATTCTCAATGTATGGCGCTAAAATGCAGCCCTACTTTATAATAGGACTTATTCTCAATTACAATGCTTCTGAAAAATGACACTATTAGCCGTTCTTGGTTGATAACACAAGTAAAAAAGCACAAGTCCAAGCTGATCATAGCGAACTTGATAGCGGTGCTTGCAACCTTGATTAGTGTTCCAATTCCCCTCCTCATGCCTTTGATGGTTGATGAGGTCTTATTGGACCAACCTGCAAAAGGCTTAGACGCCATGAATGCCATTCTCCCTGAAGCGTGGCACACTCCGACAGGCTATATTTTCTTCACCCTGTTCTTGGTTGTTCTTATGCGAGCTGCGAGCCAAGGATTAAATATCCTTCAAAGCCGACAATTTACGCTTGTTTCAAAAACCATCACGTTTGAGATGCGCAGTAAAATGATCGACAAACTCGGCCGTATCAGCATCCGACAATACGAAACCAAAGGTAGCGGAGGAATCAACGCACACCTTATCACTGACATTGAGACCATTGATAAATTTATTGGTTCTACGTTAGCAAAATTCGTTATCAGTTTTCTGACTGTTATTGGTACTGCTATCGTTCTACTTTGGCTCGATTGGCGACTTGGTCTGTTTATCCTGTTAGTTAACCCTATTGTCATTTACTTCTCACGTAAACTAGGCAGTATGGTTAAACATCTGAAACGGAAGGAAAATCATTCTTTTGAAATTTTCCAAAACCGTTTGGTTGAAACATTAGATGGAATCTACCAACTACGCGCAGCCAATAAAGAGCGAGAATTCCTCCAACAACTCAAAGACAGTGCGAACCAAGTTCGCGTTGATGCAGACAAGTATGCTTGGCAATCTGAAGCGGCTGGTCGCGTTTCTTTTCTTCTCTTTTTGATCGGCTTTGAATTATTCAGAGCTGTCGCAATGTTAATGGTCATGTTCAGTGACCTTACTATTGGCCAAATATTTGCCGTTTTTGGTTACCTATGGTTCATGCTTTCTCCTGTTCAAGAGTTGCTTGGGATTCAGTTTTCTTGGTACAGCGCTAAAGCCGCATTAAAACGCATCAACGACTTATTAGAGTTAGAAGAAGAGCAGAGACCGGTTCCTAAGGTAAATCCTTTCAAAGAAGGTAGAGAAGTTGACGTTAAAGTAGAAAACATTAATTTCTCTTACAATAATGAAAACAAAGTCCTAGATAATCTTTCTTTACATATGCCGGCAGGAAAGAAAGTGGCGTTAGTTGGCGCAAGCGGCGGTGGTAAGTCAACCTTGATACAATTACTTATTGGGGTTTACCGTCAAAACTCCGGTAGCATTCGCTTTAATGATGAATTAACAGAAGATATTGGTTTTGAAGTAATTCGCGACAAAATTGCCGTGGTATTACAGCAACCTATACTATTTAACGACACCTTGAGGCATAATCTAACGCTTGGTGGGGATTTTGACGAAATGTCACTTTGGCGTGCGCTTGAAGTGGCTCAGCTGCAAGATGTTATTTCTCAACTGAACCACGGCTTGGATACTCAAGTTGGTCGTAATGGCATTCGTTTGTCAGGAGGTCAACGACAACGGCTTGCCATTGCTAGAATGGTGCTGAGTAATCCTCAATTTGTTATTTTAGACGAAGCCACGTCTGCGTTAGATACCGCTACTGAAGCGGCTTTACACAAAGCACTGACCGAGTTCTTACGTGGTAGAACAACATTAATCGTTGCGCATCGACTATCCGCTGTTAAACAAGCCGATTTGATCTACGTGCTTGAAGATGGGAAAGTGACGCAAACAGGCACTCATGGTGAGTTAGTTGAGCAAGAAGGCTTATATCAAACCTTATATGGGGGCATACAGTCCCACGCTTAAATCGTTCAAGCTAGAGAGGTCGTTATGACCTCTCTGTCTAAGCACGCCATGCAACCCAATAACGTACGTTTGTGCCAAGGTTGTGAATTGCCTGTCGACATCGTCGACTTACCCCATGGCAAAAATGCACACTGCCCTCGTTGTGGTACACAATTATATCGCGGAGGTAGCCCTAGCCTCTCTGGTAATCTAGCCGTCGCGATAACCTGTATCCTACTATTTATTCCATCGCACTTTTTTAACTTTATTAGCATCCGACTCTTTGGTGTGATGATTCCGGCAACCCTACCTTCAGGGATGATCACATTGATGGAAGAAGGATTTGTTCTTCTTTCATTGCTCATTCTATTTTGTAGCTCTCTTGCGCCACTGACGGTTTGTGTTTCAGTGGTAACGGCGCATATTTCTTTACATCAACGATGGTTCCGTGGGCTTCGTATCTCACTGTGGCTAATTCAACATTTGAAGCATTGGGTTATGTTAGATGTGTTCTTAGTTAGCATCGCCATTTCCTGTTTTAAACTCCAAGATTATTCCGACATTTTCGTCGGTCCAGGGTTAATTGGTCTGGTTCTTTTGCAGATATTTACCGTTTTGTTAGTTTCAAGAATCAGCGTGCGTCGTTATTGGGAAGCTTGGAAACCAGAAAGTTTATATGCTTTTGAGCATAAAGATGTGCATTGCCATGAATGCCACTTGTCCCAACCTGAAGGTGACCATTGCCAGCGTTGTCATCACGAGTTATATCATCGCAAGCCAAACTCCATTCAGAAAACATGGGCTTACCTCATCGCAGCAACGGTCGCCATCTTCCCTGCTAACCTGATCCCTATTTCCATCTTGCTTACCAATGGTAAGCGTTTGGAGGACACTATTTTTTCAGGCGTGGCTGGTTTGGTAAAAAGCGGCATGTATGGAATCGCTGCGATCATTTTTGTTGCCAGTATCGTTGTCCCGGTTATTAAAATACTTGGGCTCGCCTACATCATGCTTTGCATCCAATTCAAACGTTCGGTGTTTAAGAGACAACGAATGATGGTTTACTTTGTTGTTAAATGGATCGGTAAATGGTCTGTGATGGATTTGTTTGTTATTTCTATCATGATGACGTTAGTCGATCGTGGTCAGATACTGGATTTCACACCAGGATATGGCGCGGTAGCATTTGGTGTTGTCGTTGTATTGACCATGCTTGCAGCAGAAAGTATTGATCCAAGGCTAATCTGGGACCAAACAAGCCCAAAACAATCAGAAAAAGAGTCAATGAATGAGTGATCAGAACAGTTCTCAAACGTCATACGTACCAGATGTAAAGCGGAGTAAAGGCATATCTCCTCTTTGGCTGTTGCCAATTTTGACCATGGTCTTAGCTGGCTGGCTTGTGGTGAAGTCGATACACGATGCAGGACAACGAGTGCAAATCTATTTTTCTGATGCCGCTGGTCTGGTCGCCGGCCGAACCACTATCCGTTACCAAGGATTAGAAGTCGGCATGGTAAGAGACATTAACCTCACCGAAGATCTCGGCAGTATTTATGTCGATGCTGATATCTATCCTGAAGCTGCAAAGTTACTGAACGATAAAACACGCTTTTGGTTAGTAAAACCAACAGCTAGCCTAACGGGAGTTTCCGGACTGGATGCGCTCGTCTCAGGTAACTACATCTCGATTCAACCCGGAGATGGTCAAGAGTTTGAGACAACATTCCATGCGTTAGACTCTGCCCCAACAGATTTACGCGTTTCTCAAGGTTTGAATATTAAGCTCAAAAGCCGTGATTTAGGTGGTGTATCGGTTGGCTCTCAAATTGTTTATAGGAAAATCCCAATCGGTGAAGTGTACAGTTACCAGCTAGATGAAGATGCAAAATCTATCACTATTCAAGCCAACATTCAGGATCAATACCGACATATCATTAACAACCGCAGTCGATTCTGGAACGTCAGTGGAATTGGTGCCAGCATCGGTTTTGAAGGTGTCGATGTAAGACTAGAAAGCATGAGTGCCTTACTAGGTGGCGCCATCGCCGTCGACTCTCCGGATGATGGTGAGCCTGTAGAAGAGAACACCGAGTTCCGTTTGTATAAAGATTTGAAAACTGCTGGTCGAGGCATCGCGGTTAAAATCGTCCTACCTGATGACAGCAAGATCAGCGGAGAAGGCGCTCCAATTATGTATCGCGGAATCGAAATTGGCCAAGTTACGGACTTGAGCCTTTCCGAAGGCCGAGAAGTGATATTGGCGTCAGCGGCAATTCAACCCGCTTTTAGTGACATGCTGACGACAGGTACTCGATTTGTCTTAGAAGAAGCAAAAGTGTCCCTTTCTGGTGTTGAAAACATTGCTAATTTAGTACGAGGAAACTTCTTAACGATCGTGCCGGGCGCGGGTGAACGCTCTCGCCGCTTTACTGCCATTCGTAAAAACGTGTTTAACCAACAGCAAGAAAAGTCCATCGCGATTCGGTTGGTATCCGACAATTCGTTTGGCCTAGATAGCGGTGCCAATGTACTTTATAAAGGCATCGTTGTTGGTTCAATCATCAAAGTGGGCCTAGTCAAGGAAGATAAAAAATCACAACACGAAGTATTTATGGATGTATTGATTGACCATGAATACAAGCATCTGATCAAATCAAACAATCGTTTTTATGTAACCGGCAGTGCGTCAGCAGAGTTAACTGAATCGGGGCTCAGCGTTACCGTTCCTCCAGCAAAGCAGTTGTTAACCGGGTCAATTAGTTTTGTGAGCGAAGGCAAGCAGGATATTCAAAAAGAGTATCAACTGTTCCAAAATGAATCATTGGCTGAATTGGCGCAGTACAATCAAAGTGGCTCTAGGGCGCTAACACTATTTGCTTCTGAATTGCCGCCGATTTCCAAAGGCAGCCCTCTACTCTATCGTAATCTTCCAGTTGGTAACGTCTCCGATTTCCAACTAGTTGATGGCGGAGTACTAATTAAGGCTACTATCGAAAACCGCTTCGCTTATCTTGTAACGCCACAAACCGTTTTTTGGAATCGTTCAGGGATTGAGATAGATGCATCATTAGCTGGCGTCAGTGTGAAAGCACACCCTTTGAAATCGTTAATAGAAGGTGGCATCGCTTTTGACTCCGTGCCAGGCGTTGAAAACAAAATCGGAGAAAACTGGAAGCTGTATTCTGATCAAAAAACCGCTCGCAAGTTTGGGCGCGTCATTGCTTTAGAAACCGACGGTTCGCAAGAGATTGCTAAAGGAATGCCGATTGAATATCAAGGTGTTAAAGTTGGTGAAATCACTCTGGTTGTACCGAATTTTCGTCGTAACATGGTTGAAGTCACTGCAAGGATCCTACCTGAATACGTAGAAAACATTGCGGTTGAAGGCTCACATTTTTGGCTAACTGAACCAGAAATTGGTTTAGGTGGCGTTAAAAACCTCGGGGCGTTGGTTTCGAAATCCATCAGTGTTGAACCAGGTAAAGGTAAAGCTAAATTTGATTTTCAATTAGAAAATAGTTCAGAACGCGTGCATGGAATCATGTTTACGTTACAAAGTGAACAAAGAGGCTCAGTACAAGTCGGTACCCCTATTCTTTACCGCCAGATGGAAGTTGGCCAAGTGACCGACGTAAGCCTAGGAGAATTTGCTGATCGCATCGTCACGACTATCAAAATACAGCCTGAATATGCTTACCTCGTTCGTCAAAACAGTGTGTTCTGGAATGTTTCAGGAGTAGATGTTTCCATCGGGCTTACTGGCGCTAACATCAAAGCGGGAACCTTTGATAGTTTAGTTCGCGGAGGAATTGCGTTTTCAACGCCAGAGCAATCGACTATTCCACCAGCGGCAAAGAGTGGGCAATCTTTCTTTTTGTATCCACAAGCTGAAGAAGGTTGGACTCAATGGCGTACAGCGATTCCTAAGCCGTAGAATAAAGCTCAATTCACGTACAATTGAAGTTTGATCACTTTAAAAGAGCAGCAATCGCTGCTCTTTTTTAATGCTCGGCCCTTGTCACTATTCGTTTCTGCTTCGCTTTCGTATATTATTTGCCACAAATTCTGCAAACGAGATCCCACATTGCATCCTAATGTTTACATCCCAGACGCGTTTCTGGAAAAAATCCAAACGATCCTTCCTGCTCACCTCAACATGGAAGACTTTATCGCGTCTTGCCAAAAGCCACTGCGCAAAAGTATTCGAGTTAATACGTTGAAGATCAGCGTTGAAGCGTTTTTAGAACGAGCAGAAACAAAAGGCTGGAAGCTTTCTCCTGTGCCTTGGTGTGACTCGGGGTTTTGGATTGAAGCGGATGAGTCAGTTGTACCATTAGGCAACACAGCAGAACACATGTCTGGCTTATTCTACATTCAAGAAGCCAGTTCCATGATGCCGGTATCTGCTCTGTTTATGAATGATGAATCTTACGATGCCGTGTTAGATACCGCAGCCGCTCCAGGCTCAAAAACCACTCAAATTGCAGCTTTAATGAACAACGAAGGTGTACTTGTGGCCAATGAATACGCCGCAAGTCGTGTAAAAGTACTGCACGCTAATGTGGAACGTTGTGGGGTACGTAACGCCGCACTAAGTAACTTCGATGGACGCGTTTTTGGCGGTTGGCTACCAGAACAATTTGATGCGGTTTTGCTCGACGCGCCTTGCTCTGGAGAAGGCACCGTTCGCAAAGACGAAGATGCGATGAAAAACTGGACGCAAGCTTCCGTACTCGACATCGCTGACACGCAGAAAGATCTTATTGAAAGCGCCTTCCATGCATTAAAGCCCGGTGGTGTGATGGTTTACTCAACATGTACGCTCAGTACAGAAGAAAACCAACAAGTTTGTCATCACTTGAAAGAAACCTTTGGGGATGCTGTAGAGTTTGAAAGCCTTGAGAACTTGTTTGAAAACGCAGAGGCAGCTCTAACTGAAGAAGGCTTTTTGCATATTTTCCCGCAGGTCTACGACTGTGAAGGGTTCTTTGTTGCAAGAATTCGCAAACTGGCTGCTGTTGAGGCGCCAGAAGTCAAAAAGCGCATGGGGAAATTCCCCTTTGCTAAAACTTCAAAAAAAGAATCGACAGAAATTGCTCAACAACTCCAAAGCGCGTTAGGTATTAAACTTCCAAATGACAGTTCTGTATGGCTTCGCGATAAAGATGTCTGGCTGTTCCCTAATGCTTTAGAAGCGATGATCGGCGAATTACGCTTCTCCCGTATGGGTATAAAGATCGCGGAAGCCCATAAAAATGGCTACCGTTGGCAACACCAAGTCGCGACTGCCCTGGCGACAGGTTCTGAAAGCAACGCCATTGAACTCAGTATTGAAGAAGCGCGCGAATGGTACATGGGGCGTGATGTTCGCCCACAAACCATTCCTGAGGGAATGAAAACAGGTAAAGGCGAAGTGCTTGTCACCTATCAAGGCGCAGTTATTGGCCTTGGCAAGTGGGTAAGCAACCGAATAAAGAATGGTCTCCCTCGCGAATTAGTACGAGATAAGAACTTATTTTAAAAGACGTAACGAACCATAAATAAATGAAAAGCCATCGTATTTGCGATGGCTTTTTAATTCGTAAGTATGAAAGCAAGTGGGCTCGCTAGCGATCCGGACACGCTGTACTAAACTAGTTGTATCAAAGTAATGCTTTGATGTGGCATTTCTCTCTATGTTCACCAACAAAATTATTGTTGGACAAGTTTAGCGCAGGCTCTGCGGAGCCGTTTCCCCTAGGCCCAAAAAAAGGAAAAGTTTGGGCCGTTTTTTTGGCTGCAGATCCGCTATACGTGAGTTTGGACTACGCTAGACGAATACCGTCTTTCTCAATGACAATTTTACCCTGCTTGTATAAGCCACCGATGGTCTTTTTATAAGTCCCTTTACTTGTGCGGAAAGCATCAAAAATCGCTTCAGGAAACGACTTGTCATTCAAAGGCAAAAATCCGCCTTTCTTCTCTAGCAGGTCAAGGATCTTACTAGAAAGATCGTCCATTTTCGCCACACCGACTTTTTGTAGAGCAAGGTCGATTTTGCCATCTTCACGAATGTGCTTAATAAAGCCTTTCAGCTTTTTACCGATGTAAAGCTTACCAAAAACATCCGATGGGAAAATCATGCCCCAATGCTTACCGTTAACGATAGCTTTATAACCAAGTTGACTACGCTCTGCGATGATCAAATCAACTTGCTCGTTAACTTCATAATTCGCTGGAGTTTTATCTAACCATTTATTGAACTTAGTCGTACCAACAATGCGACCTGACGCTTTGTCGGTATAAACATACACTAAAATGGTTTGTCCGGCAGAGAAGCGAGTGCGTTGCTCACTAAAAGGAATCAGTAAGTCCTTTTCTTTGATGCCCCAATTTACAAAAGCACCTGTCGCATTCACACCCTCAATCTTCATTAAACCCCACTCACCCACTTGGGCAATTGGTCTTTCAATGGTCGCAGCAAGTTGGCTTTCTGAATCGAAGTACAGAAATACGTCTACATACTCACCAATTTCAGTACCCTCTGGTACATACTTACTAGGTAG
Source organism: Vibrio sp. 2092 (assembly GCF_033339635.1). Taxonomy (NCBI): domain Bacteria; kingdom Pseudomonadati; phylum Pseudomonadota; class Gammaproteobacteria; order Vibrionales; family Vibrionaceae; genus Vibrio; species Vibrio sp. 2092. The sequence continues at coordinate 87,273 of NZ_JAWOUY010000020.1, forward strand.
TAGAACAGAACCGTAATCATCGCCATCCAGAAATACGCCAAAATCAGCCTTTTTAATGACTTCTAAGCTGTTAATTTGACCAATTTTAATCATTGATTTTGTCTCTTTTTAAATTTACGTGGAATTATACCTAAACTAACAAGAAAATCAGAGAGAAAAGCATAGTGCTCTGTTATGCTGTTGTCGTTCAGCTATATGCCCCAGTCACTCTTTTAGCACTCTTATACTTACCTGCTCAACGGAACGCATAAGTTAAGAATGCTTTAGCAAAGTCAGGAGCTTTCTTTGGTCACCGTCGATAAACAAGACTCAATAACATTAAAAATCAGTCATGCACTCGCAAAGAGCAAAAGTGTCGACCTAGATATTTACTTTTTTATACCTGGTGAGCTTGGTTTAAACGCCGATATCATCAGTGAATCCGAATTTTATTACACCTCAATCACACAGCAACGATCTTATTACAGTACTGAAATCCTTCTTCCGCTAGTACACAGTCGACTTGCCAAACGTGGACGCCTGTCGAATCAGCAATACCGAGTAAGTTTGAGTTTGTTCGCTTACCAATACGTTATCGCGCTAGACAAAGCGGTAGCAAGTTTAAACAAGCATGAGAACAACTCCGTAACGGAAGATGAAGTGGACGAAGTTATCGAGCTCACGCTTGAGATCTTAAAGCGCTTGCGGCGTTCTATTCCTTATGAAGAGAACTTAAAACGCTACTACGTTAACATCGATAACTATCTGTCTTGGTATACCGAGCAAAAGTTCCTGTCACTGGTGGCCCATCTACCACGTGAAGGCGACTATGGCACGATCAAAAAGCGTCTGATCACGCTATGTGAGAAAGAGCAAGCCCATCGTAAACTCAACAAATACAACTCATCAAGAGTCGTTGAAGACGTTACTCGCCTATCTAACAAAATGCGCTTGCTAAGGCGATTGATTGAACACCCTATCGTGCTTCGTGAAGAAACCATATCGATGGGTAACAACATTAAGCGCGCTATCAAAGGTATTGCAACCGGTTTAGTGATGGTTGTCGTGACCTCGACCGTGATTCTCGCTCGCGATTATCTGGGGGAAATTTCTGCCTCATTCATTATCGCGATGTCTTTTATTTACGCTTTACGAGAAATCTTTAAAGATGATTTACGCGATGCCATGTGGCGATGGATCCGTAAAGGCAAACCAAAATGGCGTAAGAAGTACGTTGATCCAACGACGAAAAAAGTGGTTGGCAAAAAATTGGAGTGGCTCGATTATCGTACCTTAAGTAGCTTGCCGGATAAGATTCAAAGAATACGTAAAAAACGCGTCGTTCAACGTGAAGAGCAGATTCTTCATTATCACGAGAAAACCGAAATGGCGACCTCTCTTTTCTTGAGTGGTTACGAACAAACGAGAGAAACATTGAACATCAGTTTGCGCCCTATCATCCGCTTGATGGATAAAAGCTCAAACCGAGTTTACCGTTTAAATGAAGGTCAAGTAACCAAAGAGTCAGTAGAGAAACGTCATTTGCTCAATGTGATTGTCAAAGAGGACAACCACACCGATGAGCCTGTTTATTACCGCTGGAAAGTGGTCTTAAATCGCTCCAAAATCGTCTCTATCGAGAAGATTGAACTCAATTAAGCCAACGCCTTTAAACAAACGAGCCACAAACCACTAGGCAGCCTCTTTTCTTTGTTGGGCTGCTTTTTTTATCGAAAGAGTAAGCGAAAATTCAGCCATTGGCTCGTCACCATGTAAGTTAGGACACAGCGCGACAATTTTTACGTCACGATTTACTCGTTCACCCGTTGCCAAGGTGTGCTCGAGCATCTCATCAATGACATGACCATCGTTACAAACAAAGTGCACATCGGCTTCCGGGCGCTTTAAAAACTCGGCTTTCACACCTTTAAATGCTAGCGAGATCGCTTCTCCCTTTTCTTGCGCTTTACTCATAGCAAGAAAACCACCAGCAACATCAGCGCCAACGGCTAAAGCGCCGAAATACATGCTATTCAGGTGGTTCTTCGTTCTTCTGCGCAATGGGATACGAACCTCAACATGCTTGCTATCTATCGCAATGATTTTAGGGTGGCAAAGCCAAATCAGCGGCACTTTCGAAAAGCCAAACAGATTTAGATACAAATTCGCACGACGTAGAGCTGATAACATTTTGGTCTCCTTACCAATCTAGTCAGACCAGTTAATCAACGAAAGAAATAGATGTCAAAGAAATGTTAACAAAAGCTCGATCTCACGAGTTATTTAACCCTCATGAAGTGACGGCGTCACCCGTGAGGTATGAAGTTTATCGCAGTTACTTAGATTACCTTACAGCGAGATAGATAAAATGGTTATAAATTCAAATGTATATATATTGATTTAATGATCAAGTTTTGTCATTTATACATAAGTCATTTAAATGAATACCTACACCTTTGTATACAATTCGGTATTTCCTGGCGAAGATTCCCGTGAAACGGTTTATTCCTGCCTGTAATTCCGTTATCTTTACCCCTTCGCAATAGAGAATAAAGCTATAACATGCCTATAAAAACAGATGAATTGAGAACCCAGCCTTTGGGTCCAATGCCTACCCCAGCAGAGCTAGGTAGTGTACATCCTATTACGGATGACGTTGCAGACCGTATCGCTCAATCTCGTCGTCAGATTGAAAACATTTTATCGGGTGAAGACGATCGCCTTCTTGCGATTGTAGGTCCGTGTTCTGTTCACGACACTGAAGCTGCCATTGATTACGCCACTCGCCTGAGTGAAATCCAAGACAAGTACAAAGACGAACTGTTTATCGTGATGCGTACTTACTTTGAAAAGCCTCGTACAGTAGTTGGTTGGAAAGGTTTGATTACGGACCCTAACCTAGATGGTTCTTACGCACTTGAAGCTGGTCTTCATAAAGCTCGTAAACTACTACTGGATATCAACAAGCTTGGTCTTGCGACTGCTACTGAGTTTCTTGATATGATCACTGGCCAATACATCGCGGATTTGATCACTTGGGGCGCGATTGGTGCTCGCACAACGGAATCACAAATTCACCGTGAAATGGCGTCGGCACTATCTTGCCCAGTTGGTTTCAAAAATGGCACAAATGGCAACGTAAAAATTGCAATTGATGCAATTCGCGCATCGAAAGCATCGCATTACTTCTACTCGCCAGATAAGAACGGTCGAATGACGGTTTACCGCACAAGTGGCAACCCTTACGGTCATATTATTCTGCGCGGTGGAGAAAAAGGCCCTAACTTTGATGAAGCATCAGTCAAACAAGCATGTGATGCTTTAGCTGAGTTTGGATTGCCACAACGTTTGGTTGTGGATTTCAGCCATTCAAACTGTCAGAAGCAACACAGAAAACAAATCGACGTAGCTCAGGACATTTGTAACCAAATTAAGTCAGGCAGCACTCGTATTGCGGGTATCATGGCTGAAAGCTTTATTCTTGAAGGCAATCAGCCAATGACTGACATCAATAACCTAACGTATGGTCAGTCTATTACAGATCCATGCCTAGGTTGGGAAGACACTGCTACAATGCTAGATATGCTGGCAAGCGCTGTTAAGTCCCGAAAGTCCCTATAACAAAATAATCAAGGAATCTTCATGCCATCGTTTGATATTGTTTCTGAAATCGATACGGTTGAACTACGTAACGCCGTTGATAACGCTAACCGTGAATTGTCTACTCGTTTCGATTTCCGCAACGTAAATGCGAGCTTTGAGCTAGTAGAAGAAAACGTAAAAATGTCTGCGGAAGGTGACTTCCAACTTAAGCAAATGCGCGACATTTTACGCGGCCACTTAGCGAAGCGTAACATTGACGCGAACGCAATGGATGCACAAGACCCAGACGTTACTGGTAAAAACTGGCACCAAACTCTGCTTTTCCGCCAAGGTATTGATACTCCAACGGCGAAAAAAGTAGTGAAACTTATCAAAGACGCAAAGTTAAAAGTACAAGCTTCTATTCAAGGCGACAAAGTACGTGTTACTGGTAAGAAACGCGACGACCTGCAAGCGACAATGGCAGCGATTCGTGAAGCAGAGATGGGTATCCCATTCCAGTTTAACAACTTCCGTGATTAATCAATCTGAGAAGTAAGTAAAAACGCCAGCGCATAATCCGCTGGCGTTTTTTATTGGCTTTTGTGTAACGAACTACGTATCCACTTTTAGCATTTGGCATTGCTAGATAACCAAGTCCTGCCCTTGCAGCAATACGAATTCGCTCGTTCCTTGTGGTATGAACACGCAAATTCGAAGCTTTTCAGCTTTAGCCTTGGCCAGCATATCCGAAAGCTCAGCAGCGCTCGAGAAAGCTTCTCTTTCTGCATCTCTGCGTATTAGTTCTAACACATTCGCTTCACATCGAGTTGAGTACAGAGCCAGCTCCGCTTGTTGCATATAGCGTACGGCTTTTATTGGCAACATCTCAACATCTTTCCCAACATGAACCCAAGTACAACTTCCCTTTTCATCTAAAGGTGTTGCCATGGTCGCTTGGTAAATTGCTTCTAACTCACGATTATCTCGCGCGTTTTCCACCTCGGGATTCGAGAAGAATTGCTCCCAAAACTTGCGGCGTAAATCGACACTAGGCAGCGCCTCTTTAATTGAGTTTCGCTTTGAGTTAGCAAAATCCGCCATCAACCCCATGTTTTGTGGCAGTATCGATTCAAGTTTTTCACGGATGTTTCGAATTAAAACTGGCGAAGCTCCACCACTAGAGATAGCGATTTGGATGCGGCCACGATTAATCATAGACGGCGTGATGAAATCACAATAAGGCTTATCATCCACAACGTTAACCAAGATGCCTAGCTCTTTGGCATCTTTGTACACTTGGTGATTTAGCTCAGGATTGTCTGTCGTCGCCCACACTTGAACAAAGCTTTTAGTGACAATGTCACTCGAATAGAAACGTTGTACCCAGCGTAGTTGATGCTCAGAAGCAAGCTTAGACAGAAAATCAACCAACGTCGGAGAAACGATAGTTACATCCGCCCCAGCCTTTAGCAACGCTTCCACCTTTCGGCTTGCCACCTCACCGCCACCCACGACGAGAACGGGTTTATTAATTAAATCTAAGAACAGAGGAAAATATCGCATTTCAATCCATGATTACTCTAATTAGCTGTTGTAGACCATGCTACCAAAAATGGGGCAAGCTCATCACCCTGTTTCGGTATCACAAATAATTTTTGTTTGAATTTTTACTGAACTTCACCTTGCTCAGCTAATGACAGTTTTAATAACAACTTTTTATTCTTTTGTATTGTTCACTCTTCTATTGATTGTTCTGATGCACCAAATTGTCCATGAATTGCACTATTTACAAACAATTAACATTTCGTCATTCTAAATCTCAAGGCACTTTGTAAGTTCTCTCAAAACTTCATTTAAATTATATATTTGAGAATTAACAGATCCTTTCCTACGCTTATAACTGGTTGATCTATCGAATGCCGTTTCTTCGAAAATCAATCACGTAGGACGATAACTCTAACGAATTGGACACGTTATTTCAGGTCACTCCTGATTAAACATGGATCATACAGGAAGGATACAAATGGCAAATAAACTCACAGTTCTTGCTTCCGTCGTAGCGGCTTCTACTGCGATGATGGCAACATCAGCTCAAGCAGCAGACACTACTCTGGACAAAGTCACAAAACAAGGCTTTCTTACTTGTGGCGTAAGTACCGGTCTACCTGGTTTCTCTAACCCTAACTCAAAAGGCGAATGGGAAGGTATCGACGTAGAATATTGCCAAGCACTGGCTGCAGCCGTTCTTGGGGATAAAACGAAAGTTAAATATGTACCCCTAACCGCAAAAGAACGTTTCACTGCGCTTCAATCTGGTGAGATTGATGTGCTTTCCCGTAACACGACCTGGACTCTCCACCGTGACACTGCACTGGGCCTAAACTTCGTAGGTGTGAACTACTACGACGGTCAAGGCTTTATGGTGAAGAAGGAACTTGGTATATCAAGTGCTAAAGAGCTTGATGGTGCGTCGGTATGTGTCCAATCAGGTACAACAACCGAGCTAAACCTTGCAGATTATTTCCGCAACCAAGGCATGGCGTACAAACCAGTGGTATTCGACACAGCGGCGCAAACTTCGAAAGGTTTTGATGCGGGACGCTGTGACGTACTAACAACTGACCAATCTGGCCTTTATGCACTACGTTTGAATTTGAAAGATCCGTCCTCTGCGGCCGTTCTTCCAGAAATCATCTCTAAAGAGCCACTAGGTCCAGTCGTTCGTCAAGGCGATGATCAATGGTTTAACATCGCTAAGTGGACATTGTCTGCGATGATTAACGCTGAAGAATACGGTATTAGTTCGAAGAATGCGGATGAAATGCTGAAATCAACAGATCCAAACATCAAGCGTATCCTCGGTGTTGATGGCCCTAAAGGCAAAGGGTTGGGTATCCGCGACGATTGGGGCTACCAGGTTATCAAACAAGTTGGTAACTATGGTGAAAGCTTCGAACGTACAGTCGGTACTGGTTCGCCGTTAGAAATCTCTCGTGGCGTTAATGCGCTATGGAATGCAGGCGGCTTTATGTACGCGCCACCAATCCGATAGAAAGAGTTAATCAGGGCGGTTCATGCCGCCCTTTTTCTTGATTATATCTCACTGTATGAGTAAGGATCGCTCATTGGATGGCGAAAAGCGCTCGCTTGGTGGAACGGCTTTAAAGGTTCGTATGTCACCAGACATGAGAGCGTTATTCTTTAGCCAGCAAGGACGAAACTTCGTTATACAGGTCGATATCTATAACTAAGGTTTGAGGTTATCGCTGTATGAAACCGACACAAGATGCATCGCCAAGTACGATGTCCAAACCAAGCGGAAGCAAGAGCCTGATTTATAATCCTGCCTTTCGTTCTGCTATTTTCCAGATCATTGCCATTGCTGCACTGGTATTTTTCTTTTACACGATTGTAAACAACGCTCTCAATAACTTAGATGCTCGTGGTATTGCAACGGGCTTCGGTTTTCTGAATCAAGAAGCCGGGTTTGGTATTGGGTTAACATTAATTGAATACGATGAAACGTACTCTTACGGTAGAACATTTATCATCGGCCTTCTTAATACGGCGTTAGTCTCCGTATTAGGTATTATTCTGGCTACTGTGATTGGCTTTACCATGGGGGTTGCCCGCCTTTCTTCTAACTGGTTAGTTAGTCGTTTAGCGGCAGTTTATATCGAAACTTTCCGAAATATCCCCCTTCTTCTGCAAATATTCTTCTGGTATTTCGCTGTTCTTCAAGCATTACCCTCACCACGCCAAAGCTTAAGTCTTGGTGAAGCTATTTTCCTGAACGTTCGTGGCTTATATTTCCCTGCACCGACTATGGAACCTGGCAGTAGCTACGTTATTGCCGCGTTAATCTTCGGGGTAATCGCAAGCTTATTAATTAATGTATGGGCGAATAATAAGCAACGTCTCACCGGGCAACAAACCCCAATGGGAAGAATAGTTTTGGGTTTAGTTGTTGGCCTTCCATTGGTTGTGTACTTCCTTGCTGGTATGCCAATTTCACTGAATTATCCTGAACTAAAAGGGTTTAACTTCCGAGGTGGTATTAGCATTATTCCTGAATTGGCTGCGCTACTTTTGGCATTGAGTGTTTATACAGCTTCTTTCATTGCTGAGATTGTGCGCTCTGGTATTAATGCGGTTAGCCATGGTCAAACCGAAGCAGCGATGTCGTTAGGCTTACCACGCTCGAAAACTTTAAAGCTTGTTGTCATTCCTCAAGCGTTACGAATTATTATTCCACCTTTAACCAGTCAATATCTCAACCTCACCAAAAACTCATCGTTAGCGATGGCGATTGGTTACCCAGATCTTGTCTCTGTGTTTGCTGGTACTACCCTGAACCAAACGGGACAAGCGATTGAGATCATTGCGATGACGATGGGCGTGTACTTGACATTAAGTCTGATTACGTCTGCATTAATGAACTTGTATAACCGTAAAGTCGCGCTGGTGGAGAGATAATATGAGTACTCATCAATTTCAACCGGATCTCCCACCACCCGCCAATACTGTAGGCTTCGTTGGTTGGATGCGGAAAAATCTATTTAATGGCCCTATCAATTCCATTGTTACTGTCATTCTTGCGTATATTGTCGTAACTGCAATATGGTATATCGTGGATTGGGCGTTTATTAACGCAGACTGGATTGGCTCAACGCGTGACGACTGTAGCCGAGATGGTGCTTGCTGGGTATTTATCAGCGTGCGCTGGGAGCAGTTCATGTATGGTTTTTATCCAGAGTCCGAACTATGGCGCCCTCGCCTTTTCTATATCACATTGGCCATATTTACTGTTTTACTCGCGTATGAGAAGACACCGAAACGGATGTGGATTTGGCTTTTCTTCGTAAACATCTACCCATTCATCATCGCTGGGCTGTTATACGGTGGTGTCTTTGGACTAGAAGTGGTCGATACACACAAGTGGGGTGGACTACTCGTTACACTCATTATTGCGCTAGTTGGTATCGTAGTTTCATTGCCAATTGGTGTGGTGCTTGCGCTTGGTAGACGTTCAGAGATGCCGATCATTCGCAGCATTTGTACCGTCTACATTGAAGTTTGGCGTGGCGTTCCGCTGATTACGGTTTTGTTCATGGCTTCGGTTATGCTTCCATTGTTTATGTCTGAAGGTTCAGAGACAGATAAACTGATTCGCGCCCTTATAGGTGTGGTTATGTTTGCCTCCGCTTACATGGCAGAAGTGGTACGCGGTGGTCTACAAGCCATTCCGAAAGGTCAATATGAAGCCGCTGATGCGCTTGGGTTAAGTTACTGGAAAAAGACTGGGCTTATTATCTTGCCACAGGCGCTAAAGATTACTATTCCTTCTATCGTGAACACCTTCATCGGTTTGTTTAAAGACACCAGTTTGGTACTCATCATTGGTATGTTTGACGTACTCGGTATAGGGCAAGCAGCAAACACCGACCCTGAATGGTTAGGCTTTGCTACAGAAAGTTATGTATTTGTCGCGTTAGTGTTTTGGGTATTTTGTTTTGGCATGTCACGCTATTCGATATGGCTTGAAAACAAACTTCATACCGGTCACAAACGATAACTCATCAAGATCAAGGACGTATTATGACGCAACAACAAGATTACATGATCCAATTGAAGGACATGAATAAATGGTATGGTGAGTTTCACGTACTAAAAAATATTAACCTCGACGTTAAGCGCGGCGAGAAAATCGTTATCTGTGGCCCATCTGGGTCGGGAAAATCAACGATGATTCGCTGTATTAACCGCCTTGAAGAGCACCAAGCAGGCAGCATTTACGTCTCTGGTACGGAATTAACTGAAGACTTAAAGAACATTGAAGCAGTACGCCGAGAAGTGGGCATGTGCTTTCAACACTTTAATCTCTTCCCTCATTTAACCGTACTGGAAAACTGTACGCTCGCGCCTATCTGGGTGAAGAAGATGCCAAAAGATGAGGCAGAAGCGGTTGCGATGAAATATCTGGAACGTGTAAAAATTCCAGACCAAGCGGAGAAGTATCCCGGTCAGCTGTCTGGTGGCCAGCAACAACGTGTGGCGATTGCTCGCTCTTTGTGTATGAACCCTAAAGTCATGCTTTTTGATGAGCCAACATCTGCACTCGACCCGGAAATGGTTCGCGAAGTACTGGATGTAATGGTCGAACTCGCCGAGGAAGGCATGACTATGCTATGTGTGACACATGAAATGGGCTTTGCTAAAGAGGTTGCCGATCGCGTGATATTCATGGACGCAGGAGAGATCATCGAAGAAAACAACCCGGTCGACTTCTTTGAGAATCCTCAATCGGATAGGACCCAAAACTTCCTAGCGCAAATCTTACACCACTAAGATTTAGCCGAATCGACATAAAAAAGCACTGGTTTCTATGAAGCCAGTGCTTTTTGTTACTAAATTCAAAAATCTGTGTAAGAATCAACATAGCTATGCTAGGCAGTAATATTGTGTTACAAGTTGCCAAATACATAACATCTTATTTCTATTATTATTTTATCTAAGTTACGTATGGTTAGGGCTTGATTTTTTGAACTTTCAATCCCATAAATGTACTTAAAAGAAAGTCTCTTATCGAGGAAGATTATGAACAGTCCAATGTTTACCCGCACTTCAACTCAAGAAAGTGCTCTACAAACGAACAAAGTATTGCGTAATACTTACGCTCTACTTTCAATGACACTTTTATGGTCGGCAGTCGTTGCTGGCGTTGCAATGGCATTTAACCTTCCACATCCAGGTATCATCCTAATGCTGGTTGGTTTCTACGGCCTATTATTCTTAACAGAAAAAAACCGTAACAACAGTCTTGGCCTTGTGTTTACGTTCCTATTTACTGGCTTCTTAGGTTACACCGTTGGCCCTATTCTAAACATGTACATCGGTGCAGGCATGGGCGATATCGTATTAACCGCACTCGGTGGTACGGCACTATCTTTCATGGCAGCATCGGCATACGCACTAACAACGAAACGTGACCTATCGATGATGGGTGGCTTAATGCTATCACTATTTGTTGTGCTGGTTGTGGGCATGATTGCAAGCTTCTTTATTCAATCAACCCTTTTACACTTGGCGTTGAGCAGCTTGTTTATCATTTTCTCTACTATGGCGATCCTGATGACAACACAAAGCATTATTCGTGGCGGTGAAACAAACTATATCTCTGCGACAGTAACTTTGTATGTATCAATCTACAACATCTTCATCAGCCTACTAAGCATTCTAGGTATTATGAACGACGATTAATCGTTTCTCGTTAAGTAGAATCAAAAAGCCCGAAGGTAATTCCTTCGGGCTTTTTCTTTGTGTGCAATTCAGTGTATTACGCCTGCTCTACTGACAACTCGATAACTTCGTCAGCTTCTGGATTTTCTCTAAAGCGTCTCACTTTGATCGTTTCCTCTCCTAACATGATTTGCTTGGCGATTCGGTGCATACCGTCAAAAACACGATAGTCACTGGTTAAGATTACCGGATACGACAAATCAGCATTGTTGATTCGTTGGCAATGTTTTGCAATTTCACGGCAGGTTGGCTGTGGCCCTTCATGACTAAACCAAGTCACTTCATTTGGGCCTTTGATATCATCAATCGAAATTTCTTCTACAGGTAAGGATTCTGCAAGTTGCCAAATACGCTCGATGGACCAAGTGGATTTTACATTGTCATTAATCTCAATGTAACGTTGTTTCGACATGACTAACTCCTTGTCATCATTGTTGTTTCTAACCTGAATACAGGCTTTTCATCAATCAAAGAGAATATCGGTCTATGAAAACAAACACAACGTTGTCAGCTATTCATTCACCCATAAAATCCCATAATCAGACAAGTAGCCAAGAAAAAACCAAAACAAAAACGAATAAGCCTGGGTATCCATGCAATTTCGTTGGTATTCACCCCGTAAAATTTCTAACAAACTGAATAGTTTCCTATTTATTTGAATAAAAGATCATTTATATCAAAGTGCCTAGCTCAGTCAAAAACACTCACCATTTTGTACGCTTTTGATTCGCTCGATACGACTTCGAGATTCTTTTGTTGAGAACATTCTCGGCTGTCGCTAATCTATAAACATCCATGTTTACTTAACGGATAAAACGTTATGTTCGTTTACAACGGCAAAGAAATTGAAACGGATGCTCAAGGCTACTTATTGGATCATACTCAATGGGAAGAAGGTATGATTGAGCTTTTAGCAAAAGAAGAAGACATCGAGCTTACGGATGCTCATTTGGAAGTTGTGCATTTTGTGCGAGACTTTTATGAAGAGTTTAATACCTCCCCTGCAGTGCGTATGCTTGTGAAAGCGATGGAAAAAGCGCACGGCCCAGAAAAAGGTAACAGTAAGTATCTATTCAAGCTGTTTAAAAAGGGGCCAGCCAAACAAGCAACCAAATTAGCCGGCCTACCAAAGCCAGCTAAATGCTTGTAGATTCATAAAATTTTAAAACCGCGTAACGGCTTATACGACGCAGGTTCCTGCATCACATGCTCTACTGTTGCCGTTCGCGGTCCTTCTTGTAACCATTCCGAAAACGCAACTATTTGCGCGTCTGTTCCACACGCCATCACTTCAACATCACCATTGTTTAGGTTCTTCGCATAACCTGTTAACCCTAGCTTCAATCCTTGATGGGAAGTATGGTAACGAAAGCCCACGCCTTGAACATGACCTTTTACTATAAATCTCTCACACTTTACGTTCATCTTTGTACCGCTTCTTTTTACTGAGTGATATATTCTTTTCGTCTATTCACCCCACTAAGGATAGTGGGTTTTTGCACGGTTATTATAATTATGAAAGAAATTCCATTCCGCTGGATTGATAAGTATCTCATTCACTTAAAGATTCAAGAAAAGTTCTATTTGCTCTTCGTTCTCCCTCTTCTTGCTTTAGTCATTCTCACTCTCGTCCTTAATAGCGCGGCTAATACACTGATCTCAAGTATGTACCAAGAAGAGCTCATGCTTATGAAAGGTCTGATAGAGGCAGGCAACCTTTCTCAATCTCAAGTAGCAAGCCTCATAGCGGGTTCAGAAACCGTTTCTATTGGCTCAGGGCCGCAATCCGTGTCAGTTTTAAATGGTGCGTACAGCTTGGTTGCAAACCATGAACTTTCTTTATGGACTGCCCTATCAACGACTCAAGTGAGCATCATCTGTGTGAGCTTGTTTATTCTCGCTCTTGGCGTTTACTACATCATGACGTTTATTGGCGGCGCGATGTTCACGATGAACAAAGCATTAAACACTCTTGCTGGTGGCGACCTAACTGCGAGAATGAACTTCTTCCCTGTTCGCGACGAGTTTAGTGAAATTGCTATTACGATAGACAAAGTTGCAGAACGAGAGCAACAAATGGTGCTGTCGATTCAAGAGTCTGTGGCTTTAATGCAACAAATTAGCTCAGATCTGAATCAATCGATTCATCACAGTTCAGATATTTCAGCGACTCAGCAGGAACACCTCAACTCTCTTGCGAGTGCAACTGAACAGATGGCATCAACGATTCGAGAAGTCGCGACACTAGCTCACGATTCAAGCACGCAAACCGATGATGCACGTAACGTGGCTCAGTCTGGACAAGTGAAAGTTGAGAATACGCTTCACTCGATTTCGAACCTTTCTAATGAGATTCAATCTGCGTCTCAAGCCGTTGCCGAGTTAGATGCCAATGCAGCACAAATTGATGAAGTAGTGACAACAATCAATGGGATCTCCGAGCAAACCAACCTACTTGCTCTGAACGCGGCTATTGAAGCTGCACGTGCTGGAGAACAAGGTCGTGGATTTGCGGTCGTTGCGGATGAGGTTCGCGCTCTTGCGGGACGCACTCAGCAAGCGACAGTTGAAATCCAAACGATGATTGAATCATTACAGCGTAACAGCCAGTCGCTTACTAAGCTGATGGAAGTGACAGTTAATAATGCAAATGAGGGACAAAACCTCATGACGGAAGTGAATCACGAAATCGGCTCTTTGGCAGATAAAAATCAAACTATCTCCGACAGTAGCATTCAAATTGCAACAGCAGCTGAAGAGCAAGGTGTAGTCGCGGACAATATCGCCTCAAGCGTTGAAGAAATTCGAGTTCAAGCAGATAACGTGTGCAATATGATAAGCACGACTTCACAAAACGTTGATCAACTGCGTAAGCAAAGCGACACAATGGAAGCACTACTTACTGGACTTAAAGCATAGCAACGGAATCTGTTACAGCAAATTCAAATAAAAGGGTCACTTTAGTGACCTTTTTTGTATTTAAAAGTCACTACAATGTACTGGATTGCCGAGGGATATTGCTTTTACCATTCACATCCCGGACAATACGCCCCTTTCAAAATTCAACAAGAGCTAATGAAATGACAGCTGCTATCTATTTGGTTAAAGGTCGTGAGAAATCGGTCAAGCGCAAGCACCCTTGGATCTTCTCTCGAGGCATCAACAAAGTTGAGGGCGAACCTGCTCTTGGCGAAACGGTTGATGTATTCACTCACGACGGTAAATGGCTAGCTAAAGCGGCATATTCGCCAGCTTCACAAATTCGTGCTCGTATTTGGAGTTTTGATAAAGAAGAAATCGACACCGCGTTTTTCGTTAAACGACTTAAAGACGCACAACTTCTTCGTGAAGACATTATCGAACGTGATGGCCTTACGGGTTATCGCCTTATCGCAGCAGAGTCTGACGGCTTACCAGGCGTTACGATTGACCGTTACCAAAATTTCTTTGTGTGCCAACTTCTCAGTGCTGGCGCAGAACACAATAAGCAGGCTATTGTTGACGCTCTGGTTGAGTGCTTCCCTGATTGTAATGTGTACGAGCGCTCTGACGTGGCCGTTCGTAAAAAAGAGGGTTTAAAAGAGATCACGGGCGTCTTGCACGGCGAAGAGCCACCTCAATCGGTCGTCATCGAAGAAAATGGCGTAAAGATTAGTGTAGATATCGTTGGCGGACACAAAACAGGTTTCTACCTAGATCAACGTGATAGTCGCCAGCAAGCGATGAAATATATGAAAGGCAAAGAAGTTCTTAACTGCTTCTCTTACACAGGTGGCTTCGGACTTTACGCTCTAAAAGGTGATGCAAAGCGTGTGATTAACGCTGACGTGTCGCAACCTGCTTTAGATACCGCAAAATTCAACGCAGAGCTAAACGAGTTTGATATTTCGAAGAAGCGTGCCGTGTTCCTAAATGCAGACGTGTTTAAGCTACTTCGTGAGTATCGCGATCAAGGAACTCAGTTCGATGTGGTTATTATGGACCCACCGAAGTTCGCAGAGAGCAAAGCACAACTAAACGGTGCATGTCGTGGTTACAAAGACATCAACATGCTAGCAATGCAAATTCTTAAACCGGGCGGCACGCTACTGACCTACTCGTGCTCTGGCTTGATGGATCAAGTTCTGTTCCAGAAAATCATCGCTGATGCAGCCGTAGACGCTAACCGCCAAGTAAAGTTTGTGGAGCGTTTTGAGCAAGCCGCTGACCACCCAACCGATACAGCATATCCAGAAGGCTTCTACTTAAAAGGTTTTGCATGTAAAGTGCTTTAGGCTACGAATAAGTAAGACAAAGCAGAAGAAAAGGGCCTACTGGCCCTTTTCATTATGGCTCTAAGTTAACCTTAGTTAGTGCGGATAACACATCTCTCTCAAAGTCCGCATTTCCCACGATTAAATCACTAAACTCTGTCGCCCCGTTTTCTATTACGATAGTTTGAATTGAGTTTCCATCGTTATGGGTTATTTCTAGAGATAAGTCATCGCCATCAATGTTCAAGTCAATACTATTAAGAAGTTCTTCTATCGTATTGTGCCCTGCATCTTCAACGACTTCACTCAGATCTAAGGTGTCCAAATCTCTCTCAAAACCTCTAATTAGATCTGTTCCTGTATCCAAGGAGTCGTTGACCCATTTAAAGACATCTGCCTCGTTATCATTACCGATCAAGATGTCATGACTTACGTCTACTTCAGCTTCAATAATATTTGCAGAGCCATTACTTGAAGCATTTACTCCTCCGTTTTCATCAATAACGAATTGCAGGGTGTTCTCACTTTGATCACCATCGTTATCCGTCAATACATAATCGAAGTCTAACGTTTCAACTGTATCACCCACCGCACCATAAAATGCATACGCACCGTCGTTTAAGTCGATTTCCAGAGTATGTTTGCTGTCGATATAGATAGTAAGCTGCATCGTTGTGTCGTCAAATGCATGCGAAATACCATCGTTATTGTCAGTTACTATTAGGTCTGAACCATCAAACGAATAAGTGACACCGTCATGTTCTATTTCGCTAATATAACCACCATCTGCACCAATACCTGTATCTGGAGAAGTGGTATACATCAAGTTCCCCCCAACAGGTTGAATCACTGACTGCAACATAACCGGAGGTAATTGAGTTACGTCAGGAACCACAACACCATCAAGGTCTTGATTCAAAAAGCCATCATATGCTACGCGATCTAATTGCTCCGGCATAAGATTAACGCCCATACCATACGCTAGGGCTGTTATCTGATTATCAGGATCGGTTAGGTGATCAATCCAACTCTGCTCGCGAGCGTCGTTTATAAATGATGACGCAGGGTTTGGCTGACCATCTGACAAGAAGTAACTAACATTCGACGCACTGGTTAACTTACCTACATCATCCCATGACTGTTTTGCTTCATTTAGCGCGTTGTTATAGTTAGTCGCGCCACCCGCAGTTAGCGTCTCAATATACGCTTTGGCCTCCTCGACCGTCAGCCACGTCGCAGCACCTATAGCGTAAGTGGATGCTGTACTGCTATAAGTAATAATTTGAACTCGCGTTTGACCGATAGACTCATATTGATTCAATAACTGAGTTGCCGAATCTTTCATTATCTGCAAGCGATTATCCGTTCGCATAGAACCCGAGACATCCATTATGAGCTGAACGTTGGCACTTTCTTTAGTTTCTGCAACTACATCGTGAATAATAGATGCAGAATCTGGTGAGTCATCTTCCACAATAACGTTGACCGTTGTGGAGTTAGTAAGACCACGAGCATTCGAGACAAGCACAGGCACCTCAATATTTAAGGTGTCTTCTCCAGATGGGTTGGAGTGATCAATCGGACCAAGAAGCTCCGTAGATACCACTCCAGTATCATTGACTGATATTTTGATAACCTCTTCACCGTTCGCTGAACCGATAAGCATTTGGTCGTTATTTGATAACGTCCACGTTACAGAGATACCGTTACTAGTAAGAGCTGTAGATGGTTCACTGAGCGTAACAGAATCAACGGTTTGACCCAGCGTCAATTGTTCTACATCAGTACTCGAGTCAGTTGTGTCATCAAAGCCGTTTAGAGCAGAGTCATCAGCAATGGCGTTGCTTAAGCCTTCCTCAGAAACGTTTAGTGTTACACCTTCTACAATTGGTGGGGCGTAAGGGTTGACAGAAAAGTACCCCGTTTTACTGTCGCCATCATTATCAGTAATAGTGTAGTTAAAATCGATATCCCCATCGCCATAAGGTGAGGTCAAAGGCAAGTATTGGAAGAACTCCCATTTTCCAGTGCTAGGTGTAAGTTGAACTTCGAATGCAAGCTCTCCATCAGCCTCTGCAATCAGTCTATTAGAGTTTTGTGGATCGACGTATATCAACACGTCTTTACCATCTAGAGTCTCTAAACCAGCCTCACCTCCATTTAAGACTATAGAACCAGGGCCATCAGCTCCATATACAGCACCGAGGTTCCCATCCGCACTAGCAATTGGCACGCCAGAGTACGCACCTGTAAAGGTTATTGATTTAACGGTAAAGTCACTGTTGTCTTCAGTATCCGGGCCATTGCCATTACTGGTCGCCTCGAGGATGATTTTATCAAAGCCTCCCTGTTGAACATTGAAATTTGCCGCGTAATCACCACTGCTTGCGTCAGAGCTGAACGATTGCTGAGCAATTAATACACCATCTCTATAAAAAGATGCGATTCCTTTCTCAAGTTCACCACCAAACATTTTCTCAAATTCTATTTCTGCTCCGTAAGCAACTTTATTGCCTAAGTCTATGATTAACTGCTCTGATACACCCTCATTACCCGCGAATCGATAATCGACTTCGTTTTCTAATTGGAAGCCGTTGTTACCAGAACTTTTAACGCCAATCCCTTCTGATGATTGATTGATTTCAGCTGTTCCCAGCATCACAGATTCGTCAGACACAAAACCGTTTGCAGTCACAACAACGTCCCCAAATGTTCGACTGGTTGCATCTGCCTCACTTCCTGCAAAATCTATGCGCCCTGTCAGAACGTTAGGTGCACCAGTAAGCGACACATCGACGGGTTGAACAACAACAGGCACGTATGGGCAATCATCTTCAACGGCCACATTTAAGCTTTGAGATGTTGTTGTTTGTCCATCACTTACAGAAATCTGTAAATCAAAGTTGATGATGTCTTCCACATCATTAACAGGATGATCAAGTGGCTCAAACAGAGTAATAGTATAGTCCCAAGAGCCTTGACCTGAAGCTGAAGGCTCGCTCAGCACAACAGTAGCAACAACGCTCAGGTGAGCAGTTTTCGCAGTCAGCGTTTGAGTACTGTTGTCCCACGTCCACGATATAGGCTCCCCTCCTGATGTTAGGTTGTTAGGGCCTGCCAATACCACTGAAACATTCGCCGTGTCTGGATCGGCAACTGTGAATGTTCCTGAGAAACTTGCGGAGTTAGTGGTGTCTGAAGGTGCTCCTGTATTATCAGGGATACCATTAGCTAAACCTTCTTCCGAAACAACTGCATTCACAACATTTGAAATAGAAGGAGGAGCATCATTATCAATAATCGTTGCCGTACCGGTATCGCTGCCTTGCACTGCACCAATGCCGGTTACTGTCACGCTGAAATCTTCAGGGCCTTCATAAACAGCGTCATCAATGGAAGCAATACGCACATCAAACTCAGTTTGCCCTGCTGGCACCGTCACCACGCCATCGTTTGGCACTGTCACCCAACCACTTCCCGTGTTGTATTCTAGGGTGCCCAAATCTCCAACTTCGGTGTCACCCAAGTTGAGGCCTAGCTCGATTTGAACTGTAGACTCGGAGGCATTCGATAGCGTCACTTTGAAGTTGGCTGTCTCACCCTCATTAATGGTGCCAGCATCTGAAATAGTCACGCTTGGACGGTCATCATCCGGATCGGGACCCGGGCCACTGCCGTCATCCACTATCGTTGCCGTCCCCGTATCGCTGCCTTGCACTGCGCCAATGCCAGTCACCGTCACACTGAAATCTTCTGGACCTTCATAAACAGCATCATCAATGGAAGCAATACGCACATCAAACTCAGTTTGCCCTGCTGGCACCGTTACTACGCCATCGTTTGGCACTGCAACCCAACCGGAGCCTGTGTTGTATTCTAAGGTGCCTAAGTCTCCAACTTCGGTGTCACCTAAGTTCAGGCCTAGCTCGACTTGAACAGTGGACTCAGAGGCGTTCGACAACGTCACTTTGAAGTTGGCTGTATCCCCCTCATTGATGGTGCCAGCGTCTGAAATAGTCACATTCGGGCGGTCATCATCCGGATCAGGGCCTGGACCACTGCCATCATCCACTATCGTTGCCGTTCCCGTATCGCTGCCTTGCACCGCCCCAATGCCAGTTACCGTGACACTGAAATCTTCTGGGCCTTCGTACACCGCATCATCAATGGAAGCGATGCGCACATCAAACTCAGTTTGCCCTGCTGGCACCGTGACTACGCCATCGTTTGGCACTGTCACCCAACCGCTTCCCGTGTTGTATTCTAAGGTACCTAAGTCACCGACTTCGGTATCGCCAAGATTAAGACCCAGTTCCACCTGCGTTTCCGCTTCAGACGCGTTCGATAAGGTGACTTTGAAGTTGGCTGTCTCACCCTCATTGATGGTGCCAGCGTCTGAAATAATCACATTCGGGCGGTCATCATCCGGGTCAGGGCCTGGACCACTGCCATCATCCACTATCGTTGCCGTACCCGTATCGCTGCCTTGCACTGCCCCAATGCCGGTTACTGTCACGCTGAAATCTTCAGGGCCTTCATAAACGGCGTCATCAGTGGAAGCGATGCGCACATCAAACTCAGTTTGCCCCGCTGGCACCGTCACCACGCCATCGTTTGGCACTGCAACCCAACCACTTCCCGTGTTGTATTCCAAGGTACCTAAGTCACCGGCTTCGGTATCGCCGAGATTAAGACCCAACTCCACTTGCGTTTCCGCTTCAGAGGCGTTCGATAAGGTGACTTTGAAGTTCGCCGTATCCCCCTCATTGATGGTGCCAGCATCGGTAATAGTCACGCTTGGACGGTCATCATCCGGATCAGGGCCCGGGCCACTGCCGTCATCCACTATCGTTGCCGTACCGGTATCGCTACCTTGCACTGCGCCAATGCCGGTTACTGTCACGCTGAAATCTTCAGGGCCTTCATAAACAGCGTCATCAATAGAAGCGATACGCACATCAAACTCAGTTTGCCCTGCTGGCACCGTTACTACGCCATCGTTTGGCACTGCAACCCAACCGGAGCCTGTGTTGTATTCTAAGGTACCTAAGTCTCCAACTTCGGTATCGCCAAGATTAAGACCCAATTCCACTTGCGTTTCCGCTTCAGACGCGTTCGACAGCGTCACTTTGAAGTTCGCTGTGTCACCCTCATTGATGGTGCCAGCGTCTGAAATACTCACATTCGGGCGGTCATCATCCGGATCGGGGCCCGGACCACTGCCATCATCCACTATCGTTGCCGTTCCCGTATCGCTGCCTTGCACCGCCCCAATGCCAGTCACCGTGACACTGAAATCTTCTGGGCCTTCATAAACGGCGTCATCAGTGGAAGCAATGCGCACATCAAACTCAGTTTGCCCCGCCGGCACCGTCACCACGCCATCGTTTGGCACTGTCACCCAGCCACTTCCGGTGTTGTATTCTAAGGTACCTAAGTCTCCAACTTCGGTATCACCCAAGTTGAGGCCTAGCTCGACTTGTACTGTAGACTCGGCGGCATTCGACAGCGTCACTTTGAAGTTCGCAGTCTCACCCTCATTAATGGTGCCAGCGTCTGAAATAGTCACGCTTGGACGGTCATCATCCGGATCAGGTCCTGGCCCCGTACCGTCATCCACTATCGTTGCCGTCCCCGTATCGCTGCCTTGCACTGCGCCAATGCCAGTCACCGTCACACTGAAATCTTCTGGACCTTCATAAACAGCATCATCAATGGAAGCAATACGCACATCAAACTCAGTTTGCCCTGCTGGCACCGTTACTACGCCATCGTTTGGCACTGCAACCCAACCGGAGCCTGTGTTGTATTCTAAGGTACCTAAGTCTCCAACTTCGGTATCGCCAAGATTAAGACCCAATTCCACTTGCGTTTCCGCTTCAGACGCGTTCGACAGCGTCACTTTGAAGTTCGCTGTGTCACCCTCATTGATGGTGCCAGCGTCTGAAATACTCACATTCGGGCGGTCATCATCCGGATCGGGGCCTGGCCCCGTGCCGTCATCCACAATCGTTGCCGTTCCCGTATCGCTACCTTGCACCGCCCCAATGCCAGTCACCGTCACGCTGAAATCTTCAGGGCCTTCATAAACGGCGTCATCAGTGGAAGCGATGCGCACATCAAACTCGGTTTGCCCTGCTGGCACCGTCACCACGCCATCGTTTGGCACTGTCACCCAGCCACTTCCAGTGTTGTATTCTAAGGTACCTAAGTCTCCAACTTCGGTATCACCCAAGTTGAGGCCTAGCTCGACTTGTACTGTAGA
>NZ_JAWOUY010000021.1:0-18811 GCF_033339635.1 Vibrio sp. 2092
TTAGGTTCCTAACTTGGAATTTCCCAAGACGAATACGGGTACTATGCAGTCGAAGGGTTTGCCTTGGAATCTGACAAGCACGATTTCATTTCTCGGTTAGGTTCCTAACTCGGAATTTTTCCAAGATGAATATGGATACTATGCTGTCGAAGGGGTTGACGCAGCGTCTACCAGATAAAGCTCCAATTTCTCGGTTAGGTTCCTAACTTGGAATTTCCCAAGACGAATACGGGTACTATGCAGTCGAAGGGTTTGCCTTGGAATCTGACAAGCACGATTTCATTTCTCGGTTAGGTTCCTAACTCGGAATTTTTCCAAGATGAATATGGATACTATGCTGTCGAAGGGGTTGCCGCAGCGTCTACCAGATAAAGCTCCAATTTCTCGGTTAGGTTCCTAACTAGGAATAAATTGGATAATCATGTCTATGTTCACTGATAGGTTAGGGCGCTTGCTAGTGAATATATGAGTTGTTCTTGGTCAGCATCCTAACTAGAAGGCTGGTTTTGCGCGATAAGTGAAATTTGCATAGAAATGAATGCGCCTTGAATTATTGACTTTAAAGCTTTTTTGTGTATAATAAAAACCATCAACTAAATAAAGAAATGGTTAAAATTATGAAAAAAATTATCGCGCTATCACTTATTTGCATGTCGCTGGTAGGTTGTCAGGTTACACGTCAAAATGCAATGACAGGTGAGTATGAAACAAACTCTACCGTGAAGGGTGGTTTATTAGGGTGCGTTGCTGGAGCTGTCGTCGGTGGTGCATTAAATGGTGGAAAAGGCGCAGCGATTGGCTGTGGAGCTGGGGGTGGAGCTGGGTTGTTTGTTGGTAATAATTTTGACAAGCAAGAAGCAGAATTACGAAAGCAACTACTAAATTCAGGTGTTCAGGTTAAGCGTCAAGGAAACGAAATCCGCCTAATCATGAATGGGGCTATTACATTTAATACTGGCAAATCTAGCCTCAAACAAGCAGTATATCCTAAGCTTCGTAGCATCGTTACTGTAATGAATCGCTATCCAGATACAGTCTTATTGGTTGAAGGGCATACTGATAGCGTAGGCTCATCTGCACGGAACAAAGAGCTTTCGTTCTATCGTGCTCAGTCTGTTAAAACTGCATTGAATACAATGGGTCTATCTAGCTCTCGTACTGACATCACTGGATATGGCGAATCAATGCCTATTTGTTCAAATAAAACTGAGCAAGGTCGCCAATGTAATCGCCGTGTAGAACTGCGAATCTTACCAAACGGCTAATTATAGATCCCTAGTTATCTCGGTAACTAGGGATGTTCAATTTGAGAGGGTAGTAAAATGAAACCTATCTATACAGAAATTTGTTTTTCAAGCGGCGTGTTGATTGATGGATTCCGTACTGCATTAAAATTTTTTGACAGCCAAAAGAGCATTGATAGCCTTGTAGAGGTGTGGCATGACAAAAAAAACTGGGATATCTCACTTAATCAATTTGCTGAGGAATATAGAGCAATTGAAAAGCATAGAGACGATTACACAGAGTTGAGTAATGATAACTCTCAAGACAAAGACGACTTAGAAGGGTACTTCAGAGCGAGCGAGTGGTACGAGAAAGTTCTTGAAAAATACCGTGAACAAGCAAAAGCACTAAATGTCACAACACATCGGATTAACTGTTATATCTTCAATAAAGAATACCATGAGTCTGATGATCCTGAATTAAAGAAAAAGAACAGTTTTCTGACGATTGATGATCTTTTGAATGGCTTGGATTATCCACAAGATGTGATTGAGAATATGAAGCGTGATTTCGTTATTAAATACTTGAAAGAAAACCCTTCTCTATAAAATATTAAAGGCTCCAACTCGGAGCCTTTTTATTAATTGTGTTTAAATCCACTTGCATCAAATCCAACTGAGATACCCTCATCTAAATTCAACCCGCTATCAGATTCGGTCTCTAGTTGAAGTTTGTTGAAGTTCTCTAAGTTGGAAACCATCTTATTGATTAGAGAGTTTTCTTTCTCTATCTCATAGATCAGTTCGTAATGAGTTTTGAAAAACTCATTAAACAGACCACTGCTCTCAAAGTTTCTGTCAGGTGACTTCTCAACTGAAAACCCAAATCGTACAGGGAAGAGTTGCAGAACACTTGGCTCTGCATTTAATTTATTTAAATGCTCTTCGATGTCGAAAGGACTCTCAATGCTGTATTTTGAGAAATCATAGCTTATCAATTCAGATTTACCCCTCATCTCTGCATTGGCATGGTAGATAGCGTTGAACTGTTCAGGGTTAAACATAGTAGAGCCATAAGTTTTAAAGTCTTTTTCTGTTACTATTTTAGATGCTTTGTTAAGTAGTAAGCGCTTCTTCTCAAACACCTCATCCAAAAGACTGGTCGAACGACTATAGTAAGCAATTAAGTTCATCAACAGGCATCTAGATGCGTAAAGCTCACAAATGTCGCGAGCAATGTATTTTACTGATTCATTTGTTTTCGATACATCTTCTAAATAGAGCAGTAGCTTTCTAATATCACCCTTTAATGACTCTCTCTCTAAGTTCATTAGGATGCTACTTTTAACCTCTTCTACACTTATAGGTTTATGGCTCTTAGCTACCTCATACATGCGATGCTCATATTTATACTTGCTAAGTTTAGTCTTTTGAACAGATTCAGTTAGCTCACATTGAAAAATCTCTTTTCTAAGATCATCAACCGTTTCAGTAAAGGAGGAAGGCGTTAACTTACCCTTATTCTTTAGTACATACTCTTTAGCATCAGGATCCATTTCGTTAAGCATGATGTTCGCATTCATCATTCGATAATATGTCTCGGAGCTAATGCTGTTCATGAATCTAGTGATAGCGCCAAACTTACCTATACATTTTCCGAAAAACTGGTCTGAGTATGTGGCTGCAATATGAAATACATCGCGATATTGAGTTTTAGAAACTGAAAGGTGCTTAATCTCTCTTCCTTCCAAGTATGGTGCTAATATTGGGTCTTGATTTAGAAGTGTAGCTAATCGCTTAAGTGCTGTTTGCTTTTGGTCTTGCAAGGCATCAATAACATCCTCTACATCTCCAGGATTGAAGTCCAAGTATGTGATTTGATACTGATTTATTCTGGCAAATGCTTTAGCTTCTTCCTCTTCATTCTCAGACTGAATCTTGTTAAGGAACGGAGTAAGATCTAGGTTTAAGGCAGCTTTTATAATCGAAACCATTTCCTCAACAGCAGTTGATTCAGAAAATGATTTCGATAGGGCAGTGGATATGGCTTGCTGAAGATTTTTTGTAATCCTCGTTCTTTTAATCAGTAAATCATCTAGATGACTCTTTTCATCTTCCAGATTTCTACTTATCGAGTCTAAGCATTTAGACATTATGGTAGTGTAGTTATTCATAAAACTCTTATTGATTAAGTTTATTAATTATTTATTTGGAATGATAATACGACATTTTGATCGCAAATCATAGTTTCAATTAATAAGAGTTTTCCAATGGTTGAGCTTTAGCAAGTAGACGAAACTACTCTTAGTCTTTTGCGAAAAAATCTAGCCACTCGTCTTTCATCTTCGCTTACTTTTCCAATCTTTTGGGTTACAACTCTTAACCCTCTGTTAGTTATTGAGGATGAATTAGAAATTCTTGTAGATTGCATAACCTTAACTCCAAAAGAAAAACTTTTTGTTTTTTTCGCCATACAAGCGATTTCAAAAAAAAGACAGTAACTGTCATATAAAGAGGTTGATTTCCAAAACACTAAGATTCTTGGCATCTAGAAAATTTGAATCGCTTCTTGCTCTACTTTGTTGCGATTTGATTTCCATCGGTTACATCCATAAAGACCAGGCACACGACTAAGTTTCTTCTGAACTAGTGGATTTTCACAAAACGCAAAATTAGGCTGTTCAACATTTCTTACGACTCGGAGCATAGATTGAGGTTTTTCGCTTACATGTTTCACCATTAACTCAGAATCACTAGATTCAGAAGCGTTGCTTTCACTCGCTGAGTGAAGTTTATGAAGCGCCTTAGAAAGAAACGAGCTTTTGTTACCAGTTATGGAAAGAATGCTGTTATTTAAAAAATCTGCTACAGGATTAGTATTCATAGTCTCACCAAAAAAATGTTTTTGTTTTTTTTGCCATACAACGCGAATCAGAAAAATGAGAATGACTCTTGAGAATCAAAGCCTTGCTTTTGTTGGTTTGATTTCCAACGATTGCAGCCGTAAAGTCCAGGAACACGGTGCTCTTTTTCTTTGGCAGCAGGCTTACCGTAGAAAGACTGACGTGGTTCATAAGCATTCTGATCGTCTTGCATATTGTTGTGTACAACACGCATTTTTCTGCGCGTATTTGCTGTATGCATGTTTTGATCTTCTGGCGCGAGCATGTTAGCACGTTTAATTGCTTCATCATCTGAAATAGATTGACGTACAACTTTCAACTGTGGGCGATTAGGTTTCTCTTCACGGCGATTACCAGAATTTAGTGAAAGAGTTTGTGCGCCTAGACGACCTTTACCTTTTTGAAAAACTGTAACTGTTTGAGCATTCATATTCATAATCCTTATTAATCTAGTTTGATATCGTAAACTTTATTGGTTCTTAAACAGTGCCTTTTTGCACATTAGTAAATGATTTCCAAAATGTTTATATCTTAATCAGTAATCTCTTTTGTTATGCACATAGTTTGTTGTGCATCGATGTAGGTAAATTTAGATCAATGAGTATTTTTAGTCAAATATCCATATCTAAAAATCAAACAAAAAGGTGTTTTTTATCAGTGATTTCACCTTAAAAGAGGCTATGTACTCGCATTCTCTTGATGAATTCGAGTACAAAATGACGCTACACCAGATTTTAATACTGGTTTTGAAACCAGTTTCAGGAGAAAATACTTTTTTTCTTTTTTGCCATACAGATTATGATTCCAGTATAAAAAAAGACCAATTATGAATCTTAATGACAACTCTATTATTAGCAAAACTGGTGTAAAGCGATGATATTTCAATAGCTTATCGGCAAGCTTACAGTACAGCGTACTTTGATGATTTGTTGGGTTGTGTTGTGTAAAATAATAGAATCACTAAATTAGCATTCATTAATGTTCAGAATATTTTATAAGGAAGATGGCTTTCCTTCACTTAAGAAAGCCACATGTTGTTCAAAGTTTTTGTGGGTACTTGAGGGTATCGAGGGATTTTGCTTTGCTAGATGTTTTTATATCGAATATTAAATAGATAATAAAAGAGGTGATTTGTAGTAAGGATCCGCTTCCAATCATATAGAACAGTGAGCTTGAACTAAACTCAATGCCAACATACCAATTTGCAATACAAGCAATCATCACGCCAATTAGGTATGTACTAAAAGATATGGAAAATATTTGTAATTTATTCTTCATTTGGCTCTCCTTTTTAGAGGGATAGTATCAGTAGTTCAAATTGTGTTCAAAACAATTATTAACAATTAAGATTAAAAATATTATTTACTTATGATAATAATTGACGCATAATCACCGAGTCCAATCACAGACACATTAACAAATAAATTTTTAATTATTAATAAAAAAATTAGGAGATATAGATGGAATTAGCGCCACTTGGCTTTCCATTGGAGCTTATAACTGTACTTGGTATAGCAGTAATAGCTTCGGTAGCACTTGACCTTTGGGGTCACAGAAACTCAACAGAAATTTCAGTAAAAGATGCAGGTATCTGGTCTGTGTTCTGGGTCGGTTTGGCTTTAGCGTTCTACGGATTCCTTTACGTAGAATATGGTAAGGATTACGCAAGCTTATTCTTGTCGGGTTATGCTCTTGAGAAAACCCTTTCCGTTGATAACCTGATGGTATTTGTCGCAGTATTTAGTGCATTTGGTATTAAAGATAGTGTTCTCAAACACCGAATCTTATACTGGGGTATTATTGGTGCTCTTGTTTTCCGTGCGATCTTTATCGCGGCAGGCTCAATGCTTTATTCAATGGGTAACTGGGTTGAACTTGTATTTGCGGCATTCATTCTTTACGCAGCATACGTGATGGTATTCCGTGATGAGGATGATGAAGATATTGATTACGAGCAACACAAAGCTGTACGTTTAGTTAAGAAGTTCTTCCCTGTAATTCCAATGCTTCATGGTAAATCACTTTTTGTAAACCATGAAACATTTGAAAAGCTAAAAGAAACGAATCCGTCACTAAGCGGCATTAAAAAGGCAGCATACTACGCAACACCAGCGTTCCTATGTCTTACTGTAATCGAACTTACAGACGTTGCGTTTAGCTTTGATAGCGTACCAGCAATCATTGCAATCACAGAAGAGCCTATCCTGGTTTACTCTGCTGTAATCTTTGCAATTCTAGGTCTTCGTAACTTGTTCTTCCTGCTTCAAGCAGCAGTAGATAAGCTAAGTAAACTAGAAGCTTGGGTTGGTCTGATTCTTCTGTTCATCGCAGCAAAACTTATCATTAGTGGATTGAACAAAACCTTCGGTCTTGAAATTCCGAAAATCGACCATAGCTTAAGCTTATACGTAGTCATTGGTTGTATTGTTTGTGGTATCGTCCACTCACTAATTGCAGACAAGCTACAAAAGAAAGAAGAAAGCGCTGAAGCTTAATTAGATTCAGATCAATAAAACCCTTCAACGATGTTGAAGGGTTTTTTATTTGCATTACTATTAAGAGACGGAGGGCGTATGTTTTTAGATGAAAAAATCGATCCCGTTGCTTATGCGGAAGAGTTAGCCAAAAAAAGAAAGTATTCAAAACTTCCTAAAGACCTATCTTTGTCATCAAGAATGCTTTATTTAGAGTCTCTACCTCAAGAGGTAAAGATGGAAGGTGATAGGGTAGGGCTATATACCAAAAGTGGAACAAAAGTCGCTACAGGCTATTCTCGGACTGTTATTGGCGATTATGGGAGCTTCCTAGAGATTAGTAAGCATGACATGATTAGAGAAAGCCTTTGCTGTAAGGATGGAGAACAGTACAGATTTAAAGATCCAAAGTACAAGGATAGTGTTAAATACTACTGGTATACGGCTAAGGATGATTCAGATATCAAGATTTACTTTCAGCAGCATGGGGTAAGCTACGCTGACTACCAACCAGGTATGTTCTACATTTCCCCATACGAACTCATTATTAAATAGAAAAGGGCAAGTCGAATAATCGTCTTGCCCTTTATGTATTATTTGGTATCTGATAAATATGATGCTTCGATAATTGAATCTGGGACTTTTCCACAGTGAGGTGATGAATAGTGACCTTTGAGAGCAAGATCGACAAGCTCAGCAACCGATTCTGGAGTCATGGAAATATGTTTTTCACAGTGAGTCTTAATAACTTCTAACTCATGATTTTGTTGCTCAATCTTGCTATGCAAAACTTTGATGTTAGATAAATCGGCTTGATTTTGAAACGAAATGCCATCTTGAAGCAGTACATGGATCGGTCGATCTTCATGATAGCCTTTGCATGTGTTACATGGAAACATAATCCAAAATGCACTAAGTTCATTACTGTGGATGGAATGCTTGTTTAGAATCCCCAACTTTTCAACGAGCATTTCTTCGCTAGTAGAAAATTCACATGTTACTGCGCCATTTTTTTCTGCGTATTCATTCTTTAGTTTGATCACTAAAGACTCAAAGCCTTTAAGTTGTTCTTTTTCAGATGACATATCGTTCACTCTGCTTGCTTTTTTGTTAGTATACACAATATGCAAGCAGAGTAAATACTGGAAAATACTAAGAATTAAAAATTCCTTTCGGGATGCTTAAGACAACCTCATTTTCTATTGATTGAAGAAGCTTTTGATCCACATTTGTAACGTCTACACTCATACCCTTCATGTTCACAGCAGCTAAACACTCTTCAGATGTATTTTTGTCAATGTATGAAAAGAAGCAAGCTGAACTGTCTTTGATGTCATTGAACCAAGAGCTTCCTTCAGGCTTGATGATTACTGACTTGTCCTTGATCACCGAAAAGGGTTCTGAATTATTAGCATCTATAAGTGACTTTGCTAACTCTAATGGTAAGCCATTTCCATATAAGTTAGTGTGATTAAGAACCACAGATTCAAGTGTCTCTTCCTTAACATCAAGCAACTCATGATCTGCGGAGTAGAAGCGAATAAAACCTCGATCTGACTCAATTTCTGGATTGATTGATACGCATAAGACGTGCTTACCAAACCGAATTAATGTGTGTGATTTTTCCATAGTGATCTCCAATTAGTCGAGCTGAATTCTAGACTAAAACATGGAAAAGAAAAAGAGACATTGGTGTTTGCAGATTTATGCTGCTTATTCACTATCTATGATAATATGTCTTCAAGCTGATCTTTGACCTGGTAGAGTTCTTCTGAGAAATATGCCATATCCGCAAGAGCGTCAAAGAACTCCACAAGAATTATTGCTTCTTCCAAATGTGATAGAGAGCCATCAAAAAGCTTACTTTCAATAACCAAAGATCTGAGTTCAGAATCGCTTTTATCAATTAGATTACGCAATATAGCCTTAGCCCTTGCGATACTTGCTAATTCAAGTGGTGTAAGTTTCTGCATGATAGATTCCAAGAGCTAAAAATTTTCAATGATATCACTCTTGCTCAAGTCCTTTATAGCTAATTTGGCACAAATCATTATCAATAAGCTTCTTTCTAATCTCAGTTTCATTTAGTCCTTTTACTGTCCACATGCGGGCATAGCTTGGGAAGCGATCCTTTTCCTCAAACTTATCGATGCATCCAGAAAGAAAATCATTTAGATTGTTCAAATGCTCCTGTAATTTCTCTCGGTCTTTGTCTTCCATGTGACGAATTAGAAATTTAACCATAGTTTCACACAGTGTTGAAGTTGCCCCACAAACGCTTTGTTCATACTTTCTAACGGCAGACTCAGTAAGGATTAGATAGGGAGGTAACTCATCTTTTTTTTGATAACATGGTTTTGTAACTGTGTGAGTTTCACCATCTACCGTTACTTTAAAACCAAGAAAACCTTCTTCAATATGTTCAATCAATAAAGGTTCTGATAGTTCGCCAGTAGCTGTATTCAGCTTATAAACTTGTGTATTCACTTTCATTTAGAATCTCCTTTTCACTAATTATACATAATTACGGCATTCAGTAAATGCCAATTAGCATGACTTTCCTGAGTTTTACTTTTGTCTTTAATTACTGGTAATTGATACGTATAATGATGATAAAGTAAAATCAATAAACATGGAAAATCAAATGAATATAAAAGTAATGCCTGAGCAGACTGGTCTGCTTACTAAGATTGGAAGTGATGTAATGCTTTCGCAATTAACCACAGCCAGCATAGAAATGAGTAATGGAAAACGTCGATTTATGAGGCTGAAGAAGCAAAGTCCTGAAAAATCATTGTATCTTGCCCTGCTTATAGCTGCTTCTGAATTTTCCAAACAATCGGTATTACAAAAGATTGATAGTTTAGAATCAATTAAGCAAAATGAAGAAGGTCTTGATAATCGCTCATATCAAAAACCAACCTTAAAACTTAGTCAATTTTCAAAAGATTATGGTATTGATGGAAAGATTATCTTTAAAGGAAGGGGGAAATTCTCTTACACATCCTTAAATCATGGTAGCACATCAGTGACCAACGGAAAGGAAAATGCTGACCGATTTATCGAGATCGCGCTTTGGTTTTCTCTGCACTACTTTGGTAAAGAATTCGTAGTTAACGCCTTTGAAGATGCTTTTTCGCTCATTGGTGAATGAAAAAAGTGTATTATTCAAGCCATTCCGACAAGGGTGGCTTTTTTATTTATTAAAAAATATTTTGGTGTTATATTGTCATTCTAATAATAAAAATAATAATTGGTGTAAACATGAAAAATAAAGCTTTAGGTGTGTTCGTAGGATTAGCTATTGGTGATGCTTACGGGGCAAAACACGAAGGTGGTGTATTGGAAAGGTTATATTGGAAATTTGTATCTAAAACATCAGATGGAAAAATTCGATATACCGACGATACAGAAATGTCTATTGCTCTGGCAAGATCATTAATCAAAGAGGGTGGGTTGAACCTAAATAATCTCGCTCTTGAATTTGCAAATGGTGTTACTTCTCATCGTGGATATGGTCAAGGCGCTAGAAAAGTATTGAAGAAAATACGTAAAGGTGTCGATTGGAAAGCAGCGTCAACATCAATTTATCCTAGCGGCTCATACGGGAACGGTTCCGCTATGCGAACTCCACTACTAGCCGTGCATTTTAATAAAGTTTCTGATGAAAAATTTCGTGAAATTGTTGATTCATGCAGTTCAATAACTCATACCCATCATTTTGCCCTTGAGGGCGCTAGATTAATCGGATTTTGTGTGAGATTTGCGTTGAACAATGACAGTAATGAAAAAATCTTAGAAGCGCTTTTAAATGAGTCAGAATCAAATCTATACAAAGATAAGCTAACCATTGCGAAAACGTATATTGAGAACAACCAGGAAGTGGATAAGGACACTGTGGTAGCTTCTTTAGGTAATGGAATTATCGCTCAAGAATCTGTTGTTACTGCCATTTACTACGCCTTAAGATTTAGAGAGCTTCCTTTAATGGATATGCTAGATGCTATCTATATGTTGGGTGGTGATACTGACACAATAGGATCGATGGCTGGTTCTATTTGGGGTGCTTTTAATGGATACGAAAAAATTGAACCTGACGTGGCAAACCAAGTTGAATATATCGAAGGGATAAAAGACTATGCTGAAGGATTGATTTAGTGATAAGAAAAGGAGGTATTTTTAAGATACCTCCTTTTAATCATTTAAGTTCTGCGTTTGTAATGCTTGAAATCACCAGAGTCAAACTCAGACTTTGAAAGTAAACTTTCTTTAACAAAATTGTATGTTAGATCAGGATTCTCTTCCATTACTTTACCAATTTTCGCCCAGTGCTCAATTTGTTGTGATGCGGTTAAGTTGTTGGACTTACCTTTCTCTTCCGCTTCTAACACTAATACTTTATCCATTTAATTTCCCCAATGTCATTAAGCGCTAGTGATTAACAGTGTTTGGAATAGGTTAGTCTGCATCAGTACAATTCTCAATCTCAATCATGCGTAGTTTGGTTAACATCTGTGTCAATCGCTCCAATGATGGGTGAGAGATAGACGGATTAAAATTCAAACTTCTAACACCATCAAAACAAGCATAAGCAATAAATAACACTTCTACTTTGAATGACGCACCCAGATTTGAAGTCCAGCAATCAGGTGTGTTATCAGAAAATGGATTGTAAAGACCAACTGCCATAAATCCTCCATTTTCATCTTTAGATACATACATCCGATATACTTCTGAATAACAAGAATATGCAAGTTCAGCTTCAAATATCGGTTTGCCATTTAAAGCAATACTATCAAAAGGAACTTGTTCGCTAAAATAATCAATTTGATCATTTTTAATTTCGTCATTCTTGTATGCAAGGAAAATAGGAATTAACTTACCAATTCTTTGGTTTGCGATTTCTGCGCGGCGTTCAATCTTTTCGAGCTGAGTCTGCAAAGGGTATTTCTTTCTCATAAGCTCAGAATTGTTCATTAATGAATTCCAAGCGTCTCTCCACCTTGAATCTATTTCGTATCTTAAAATAAGATCCTGTTTATTCATAGTAGCCTCAAGTTCGAACGGATTCATAAATATTGCCAAGTTCTTTGATCGCATCAAAGAAATCATCGCTAGTCATATCATCAGGCTTCATGTGCATCAACGTGTGAGCTTTTGGGATGTCTTTAAGGTCAAAGGTAGCTTGTTTGCTATCTAAGCTCTTGCTAACGCTCAGAGAAGATTTCAGAGGATTCTCTGAATTAAGAGAAAAGGTGATTGTACGCATT
The DNA here is from genome assembly GCF_033339635.1 of Vibrio sp. 2092. Taxonomy (NCBI): domain Bacteria; kingdom Pseudomonadati; phylum Pseudomonadota; class Gammaproteobacteria; order Vibrionales; family Vibrionaceae; genus Vibrio; species Vibrio sp. 2092. The sequence continues at coordinate 11,871 of NZ_JAWOUY010000021.1, forward strand.
TCATTGCTTGTAACAAATACACCTTCTTCAGTTTCATTTAAGCCTAGTGCATTTAGCTTTTTAACAAGATATTTATTTTTATTCATCTTAGAGCCTTAAAATTTTCTCAAAATATCAGAATCAGTCAAATCAACAGATGGTAAGTTATGACGGTGTTTGTTAACCATGTCGATAACCCAATCCGAAACATGGTATTCCCGATTAGAACGCTCATCAGGTCCAATTTCCGTATAGCTCATAAGATACATAGCTACGCCAATCGGAAAGGGGATACCTGCTTTTAGCCATTTTCGCTTGTAACAATAACACTTATCACCATGAGCAGTGATGAAGCCATTCAACATCGTTGACTTATCAGTTAAAACCGCTGCAAATGACTCAAAGTTCTTATCTAACCAATCATAGTGATTTACTTTATCATTGATGGTTGTAATCGTGCCAAGTGCTGTCTCAATGCTTTCAATATTAACAGGAGGGTTATTTGAACCAATCAAATCGTTGATCGTGTTCTTTGCCATCTCAACTTCTTCAAACGTTTTAAAGTATGCAAGAATGCCTGAACCGAAACCATCTAATGTTCCAGTTAGAGCAAAGTACGCTTCATTGATTCCAATGCTAGACTTAATGATTTTTTCAATTTGATTATTCATTCTAAAACCCCTGTATTTTTTTCAATTATACATTAAAAACTTACAAGGTCAATACTGTACATCAAACAGAATTTCTTTGATATCGCTTAATCCGATAACTCCAATAACGAATCCAGAGCTATTTGTAACCGCAATAAGTTTTGCAGGCGCTTCTTTTACTTCTTGAGCAATGCAAGATAGATTGTAATCATCTGGAACAACAGGAAGTCTATGCATAATATTGCTAAATAGAATGTCTTCGCTGCGAACTAAAGCACTCAAAGCATCCTCTCTCAATGCAACGCCAACAGGCATTTTCATGTGGTTTAGTAAAACAATCTTCTTATGAGTTAATGACAGAATCGTTTCTTTATGATCAGAAACTTTGTCATTTACATTGATAGAGATAACATTCGTGTCATCATCAAGAATGTCTACTGCTTTTTTAGTTCTCAAGTTAAGGGCGTTAATAACCAAATTAGTTTCACCAGGCTTTAACAATCCAGATTCAGAGGCAGTGGATATTAGATGTTCGATATCTACAAGATTGATTGAATCTTCCGAGTTAGACTCTTTATTATTCAAGAATCCATTGATTGCCTGAACAACTGGAGTCAGCAGCCAAGTAATAAAGGTAAGAGGGTAGTAAATAGCAATACATACAGGAACCGATCTTTGAGCTGCAAAAACCTTTGGCTTTATCTCAGAAAACAATAACATACATAATGTCATTGTGGTTAGAAAGCTAGTGTAAGTTACATACTCAAACTCTTGGCTATCACTAAGAACGGTTGCTGCAAGCGTACCAACCAACATACTACCAGTGATGTTAGTCATTGTGTTTAACAAAATGATCGAGGATAAAAATTTAGATCTATTTTTTAATACTTTTGATAGCTTATCAGCTTGTGATTGATTTTTCTTCCTTAATTGCTTAATGCTTAAATCTGATAATCCAACAACAGACGCTTCAGCCAATGAGCAAAAGGCTGATATTATAGCCACAAGTGAAGCCGACAAAACTAATATCGTAAAATTCATACAAAACCTTTGTTTATTTATTTATTTTTGTAATTAAATGAGGGGAATTAGAGGCTTAAGTGTATGAAACAGATGGTGGCTAGTCAATTATTTATTGAAATAAAAATCTCCCGACTAGCGGGAGATAATAGCAAATGGTTCTTTCTTTGCTTTTTGCTTTCTCATTCCAGTTACAGTATTAATCGCTGCAAGCATAGATACTTCGAAATAGAATGACTGCCCCTTCTTGCTTAAGATCTTTGGAGTGATGGGAAGCTCAAAGTCCTTAATGATATCAAGGAATCGACTTCTCTTTCTTTCACCTTTATCAGAGCCTGATGTTACTCGGGACAATCGCTCGATTAACTCAAGTTCTTGACCCCAATAATCAATACGCTTCGCTTTGATTTGACTTTGGATGAATGCCGCTTTAGGGAGTGATGTATAACAGCCAAGATTCTCCCAAATATCTACCCAAGCATAATCGGCATCTTTAATCTTGTGAAGAACACTGTTCTCAAAAGGCTTTTGACAGTCTGCCTGGATGACCTCTAGTCTTCCACTCTGGATATTTTCATGCCATAGATTTTGATGCGATTCATCTAGAATAGAGTGAAACTCTTGGATTAAATCCTCATCAATTTCTAGAACGTATAGCTTCTTAACAGACTTTTTCTTTAATAAGCTAAGAGTGATCATGCCAAGACCTAAACCAGCAATTACAACCTTACCTTTGGCGCTGTGCTGCGGAAGAATGTGGCTTTCAATCTCCATTGGGGTGATAGACATCCAAACCACTCCGTCTTTTAAGAGCGCAATTCCATCACCGTAGTCACTCATCTGAGAAAAGTAACCTGTTGCAGCACCAAGATCAAAACGGGTGATTTCCCACTGACCAATGTTCTTTCCACTATCAATATAGCCAGCAACAGTGGGAAAACCTGATAAATGCTTGTTCAGGCTTTTAATAGCGTCATTGCCATCTTTCATGTTGAACATTAAGGAATCCCAATAAATAAATAATTGTTCTAATTATACATCAATTAAGATTCATGTAAATAAAAAAGACAGCCATAAGACTGTCTTTTTTACTATTTGCAATTTTAGCTAAAGATGTCGCTGACTAAAGAATTTGCATACTCTTTAGTGATGTCAGCAGAGAACGTGTACCCCTTATACCCATCACCACCGAATCGACGGTCAAGTTCAACTAATAGATGGATCTGGTCTCGATCTACAATAAAGCTAAGTTCAACCTCTTCAAAACGACTGAACATTCCAGAAGGTTTTAGCTCAATTTCTTGGTAGATGCCGCTAGTAGAACTAAATTGATGAGTGTTTAAGTAACCTGATTCAACATCGGTTTTCACAACGCGCATACCAGATTCAGTGATTACATCAATTACTTTTTGGACTGCGTGATGAGGCTTAATATTAAGAAAATCACGATCTTCACTATCTACACCAAAATCGATATCCAGGTTAGTGTCAATCCAGACAGCAGACTCATTAGAGCCTTGGTTAATGGTCGTGATTGGAGTTTCTGAAGGAAGATTAAAGCTGAATGGAATTGAAATTTGTTGACCAGCCTGTACTGTGCAATCGTATGGGATGTCAACGCCACCGATACAATGGTCAGCGTAATAGTACCCTTCGTCATTCTCGTGCTTAGCACGAGTCATAACAGATAAGGTCACTTTTGAAATGTCTTGATCTACGTTGCCACCTTTGATCACGACATTACCAGAAACAGTTCCGCCTTGCTCTACAAAGGAGCTGTCTAGTTGAGTATCAACTTTTGCTGATCCAAAACCCATTTTTGCAAATACTTTGCTAATCATTCTTAAACCCTTGTTAGTTCATTTATTTATTTGATTGCAAGAGGTTATAAGTTGTATTGGCTAAAGTCAATACGATAAAGAAATGCGGTGTCAATTTATTTGAAGAGACACATATAAAGAAAAAGGGGCAATATACAATGATATCACCCCTACATTCTGATGTTAAACGTATTGCATTATTGTAATTCTTGAAAGAACTTCTTTGGCTACAGACTCATAATCTTCATTGTACCAAAGCTGCATGTTCTTTAGCCTAAAATGCTTGGTTAAATTGATTAGCTCAATTGTATCTAAGTCTAAATTATGTACATCTACCAAATGTGCTTTTAGATTATGGAACTTACTCATTGAAATAGTGAATTCACTATACCCTAAAGGCTTAACGCCCTCTTTAATTAAATTTAAAGCAATGTCAACAACATCTTCTTCAATATCAAATTGTTGACTAATTATTATACTGTATACGGATAACTCTTCATTGGTTGTGTACGCAGAAACATCTAATGATTTATTACCAATGAGTAGTCTTCGGAACTGTAATGCTCTTCTAGTAGATTCATCTAAATACAATTGCAGTAGTGTTGAAGCTATATTTTGAGCTTTTTCTCTAGTTTGGATTTCTTCTACAGTTTCAGCCGAAGCGTAAACAGGGTTGGGTAGAGTAGGAGCATTATAATCTCTAAGCTTAGGATTATATTCAGCACCACTATGTTTAATCATTTCTTCATGATCACAATAAAGATGTACGGTACGATCTCCATCAGGATTCTTATTAAAACTTAAGTAATAACCACAAAGGTTGTAGTCAAAGACAAAGTCATTATCTTCAAATAGATTTGATTCAGCTTTGTAGTTTTCCTCTAGCCTATCTTTCAATAAAGAATAGAGTTTGTTTGTACTATTCATGTAGTACATTTTTTCAGCAATGTCGCGTAAAAGAATAGACTCCCGACTCCTATTCATCTGTCTTAGAACAAGATAAAATGTAAAAATAAGAGGATCGTCCATTACTATTTTATATGGTAGAGTAAACAATAATCGCTTGCTTTTCAGTTTGTCTATCAGGATGTCATTGAATTTGATGAAGAAAAGCATTGGATTAGTTCTAATTCTCCCATTTCTTAGCTTAACGGGAGATATTTCAGCATTGGTTTTAAGGCCAACGATATATTGGAAATCCTTGGATCCAAATATATCTTTCATATTCTCATCCTTGATGCCAGTAAGATCAATCCAGTTGTAGATAGTCTCTCGTAGCTCTTGAATATGATTTCTGATCCTAATTCTTGCTTGACCTGAATCTTTAATACCCCTGACATAAATTATATCTAGCAGATGAATTGGAACCTCTTTGTTCTCAAATGGTTCTTGGTATCGACCTGATTGCAGCATTTTAGCATTATAAGCAATGCTAAGATTGATCAATGCCATTAGAGTAAGAATTGCAGGGGTGGTAACAACTTGATCATGCGCGGCTGCTTCTATTGCATAACGTCCAGTTGTCTCATTGCCGACCACATGACTAAACTCCTCTTTTACATAGTTTTTACCATTTCTCTTTTCAGGGGCTAATGATAAATACTGTAAAGGAATCAAGCTAGGGTAAAAGAGCAAGCCATCTTTGAGGTGCTTTTTAGCGTCAATATCTGCAAGTGTCAGCCCCATACTTTCGATAGAGGACTTGATGCTTTCTTGATCTTCTATGGTGTTGCGATTATGGTTGTTGGACTTAGCAATCTTATTTCTGCTCAATGAGTTTAAGATTTCTTTTTTGCCATAAAACTGATAGCAGTAAGCTTTATCACATGGATTCCCATTTAACAAAACCTCAGGCTTGAACAAAATCCCCTCTTTGACAAGCTCTTGGAAAGCGCGTCGAGTAGTTGATTCAGGGATTTTGTATTGTGATACAATCTCTTCAATAGCTTCAGTAGCCCTTATTGCATTTACAGTCTGGGATTTTAGTATCAAAAAGTTTGCTATGGATTTCAGCTTGTCATTGATTTCAAATGATAGAACCAAATCCAAGATTGACTCTTCTTTCCCAGAAAAGGCGAAAATCGTAAAACGACCTCTTCTATTGAGGTCTTTTGTGAATTCTTCTCCAAGTTCATTCAGTTCGAATGTCATTAGGTGTGGCTCTATCGTTGTTTTCCATGATTGCTGGATCATAAATGAGTTATCCAGACATTTCAACTCATCGAACCAGAAGTCAGATCTTCAAATTCATTTTGTTTTTCATGGATTAACAAAAATGATTTTTTCTATTGTTTTTTATATGTTCTTGTTAGTGATCTATAAGTGATATACAGCGATATCAATCAGAAAAAACTGACTAGATTATGAACTAAGATTGAATCTGAGAAATCCAGCTAAGCTAATGATTTAAAAACACTTAAAGATCTGTACCAACATGTAATCTCAAGAAAAATGCTTGTTTTCATGGTTGTGGATAACAGAGAATAGCGTTTATGATCGGTCAAAGCTCGTTTATGATCAATCAAGGGATCCTTTATGATCGGTCAATAAAATCTTTATGATCAGTCAAGCGGATCTTTATGATCGGTCAAACTCTAATAACAGCTTGTTAAAGACTTATGCACAGATATTCAAGCGTTATGCACAAGCTATGTAAGCTGTATTAGCTTGCTTCTTTATGATCGGTCAAGGTCTAAACTGGATAAGCGAACATAAGTTACTGAATAAATGAAACTATTATTTTTACATCATTGTTTTTTTGAAAAATCCCTGAAATTTGATCTTGATCTTGTTTTTCACTTTTTATTATGAACTCTTAAATCGATTCTCTTGTCACTTCTTCCATCGTTGTATTTCTTGATCTGTCATCTCGATTTTTGAAAGCCTGGTGTCGATGTTTATGATCGGTCAAGCCTGAACATTGGGCTGCTTCAATTAATATCTTGTTATTTCAGTGATTTAGATTTAAATGCCTCGCATTTCATATCGTTGTTTTGCTTGATCTGTCATCTCGATTTTTGAAAGCCTGGTATCGATGTTTATGATCGGTCAAGCCTGAACATTGGGCTGCTTCAATTAATATCTATTTATTTCAGTGATTTAGATTTAATTACCCCGCATTTCATATCGTTGTTTTGCTTGATCTATCATCTCGATTTTTGAAAGCCTGGTGTCGATGTTTATGATCGGTCAAGCCTGAATATTGGGATTTTTCACCCTTTATCTAATAATTTCAGTTGCTTAATGTTGAATGCCATGAATCTATATCGTTGTTTTTCTTGAACTGTCACCTCGAATTTTGAAAGGCTGGTGTCGATGTTTATGATCGGTCAAGGTTGCATCTTGGATAAATTCAATCACTATCCCTTTTATTTCAGTGTCTTAGTGTTAAATGCCGTGTGACTTATATCGTTGTTTTGCTTGAACACTCACCTTAGTTTTTGAAAGGGTGGTGGTGATGTTTATGATCGGT
>NZ_JAWOUY010000021.1:18911-20507 GCF_033339635.1 Vibrio sp. 2092
AGCCTAAACCTTGAGCTGACTCAATCTTTATTTAATAATTTCAGTCACTTAGTGTTAAATGTCGTGTGACTTATATCGTTGTTTTGCTTGAACACTCACCTTAGTTTTTGAAAGGGTGGTGGTGATGTTTATGATCGGTCAAGCCTAAACCTTGAGCTGACTCAATCTTTATTTAATAATTTCAGTCACTTAGTGTTAAATGTCGTGTGACTTATATCATTGTTTTGCTTGATCTGTCACCTCGAATTTTGAAAGACTGGTGTTGATGTTTATGATCGGTCAAGACCGAACTCTTGATTATTTCAAGCTTTATCTAATAATTTCAGCCACTTAATGTTGAACGTCATGAGTTTTATATCGTTGTTTTGCTTGATCACTCACCTCAGTTTTTGAAAGGGTGGTGGTGATGTTTATGATCGGTCAAGCCTGAACATTGGGTTTTTAAAGTCTTTATCTAATAATTTCAATTACTTAAAGTTGAACACCATGAGTCTTACATCGTTGTTTTGCTTGATCTGTCACCTCGAATTTTGAAAGACTGGTGTTGATGTTTATGATCGGTCAAGACCGAACTCTTGATTATTTCAAGCTTTATCTAATAATTTCAGCCACTTAATGTTGAACGTCATGAGTTTTATATCGTTGTTTTGCTTGATCACTCACCTCAGTTTTTGAAAGGGTGGTGGTGATGTTTATGATCGGTCAAGCCTGAACATTGGGTTTTTAAAGTCTTTATCTAATAATTTCAATTACTTAAAGTTGAACACCATGAGTCTTACATCGTTGTTTTGCTTGATCTGTCACATCGAATTTTGAAAGACTGGTGTTAATGTTTATGATCGGTCAAGCCTGAATATTGGTCTTTTTCAATATTTATCCAATAATTTCAAAAACTTAATGTTGAATGGCGTGAATCTATATCGTTGTTTTGCTTGATCTGTCACATCTAATTTTGAAAGACTGGTGTCGATGTTTATGATCGGTCAAGCCTGCTCCTTGGATAGATTCAATCATTATCCTTCTATTTCAGTGACTTAACGTTAAATGTCGTGCGACTTATATCGTTGTTCTTCTTGATCCATTACCTCGGATTTTGAAAGCCTGGTGGTAATGTTTATGATCGGTCAAGCCTGAACCTTGGGCTGCTTCAAACAATATCTAATCATTTAAATTGGTTAGCGCAAATTTCCCGCATTTTATATCGTTGTTTTGCTTGATCACTCACCTCTGTTTTTGAAAGGGTGGTGATGATGTTTATGATCGGTCAAGCCTGAATCTTGGGCTTTTTAAAGTCATTTTCCAATAATTTCAGTCGCTTAAAGTTCAATATCAAGCGTCTTATATCGTTGTTTTGTTTGATCTCTAACTTCGATTTTTGAAAGCCTAGTGTCGATGTTTATGATCGGTCAAGCCTGAACCTTGTGTTGTTCCAATCAATAGCTAATGTTTTCAGTGATTTAGTGTTAAAAGCCCAGCATTTTATATCGTTGTTTTGCTTGAGCCGTCACCTCTATTTTTTAAAGACTGGTGTCGATGTTTATGATCGGTCAAGCCTAAACCTTGAGTTGCTTCAATCAATATCTCGAAATTTCAGTG
>NZ_JAWOUY010000021.1:20607-21317 GCF_033339635.1 Vibrio sp. 2092
AGTTTTATATCGTTGTTTTGCTTGATCTGTCACCTCGGATTTTGAAAGACTGGTGTCGATGTTTATGATCGGTCAAGCCTAAACCTTGAGTTGCTTCAATCAATATCTCGAAATTTCAGTGACTTAGAGGTAAATACCCCGAGTTTTATATCGTTGTTTTGCTTGATCTGTCACCTCGGATTTTGAAAGACTGGTGTCGATGTTTATGATCGGTCAAGACCGAACTCTTGATTATCTCAATATTTATCTAATAATTTCAGTTACTTAATGTTGAGCGTCATGGATTTTATATCGTTGTTTTGCTTGATCTGTCACCTCGATTTTTGAAAGGGTGTTGATGATGTTTATGATCGGTCAAGCCTGCACTTTGGATAAGTTAAGCATTTATCCAGCAATTTCAGCTACTTAGCTTTAAATGTCGTGTGACTTATATCGTTGTTTTGCTTGATCCCTTACCTCGGATTTTGAAATCCTAGTGGTAATGTTTATGATCGGTCAAGCCTGTACTTTGGATGAGTGCAATCATTATTGTGCTATTTCAATGACTTATCGTTAATTTTATGCATCTTATATCGTTGTTTAGCTTGATCTCTGAATAAGGAATTTGGAATCTTTATTATCGTTGTTCTCGTTGTTCTCCATGATCTCTAAGCGCAGATAGTGAAAATGGCTATCGTTGTTATCCATGATCTCAGAACACAAAAAGTGAA
>NZ_JAWOUY010000021.1:21417-22864 GCF_033339635.1 Vibrio sp. 2092
AGCAGGGCTATCGTTGTTTACCATGATCTCTGACCGCATAAAGTGAAAGCAGGGATATGGTTGTTTCCCATGATCTCAGAACACAAAAAGTGAAAGCAGGGCTATCGTTGTTTACCATGATCTCTGACCGCATAAAGTGAAAGCAGGGATATGGTTGTTTCCCATGATCTCTGAGCTAAGAAAGTGAAAGTAGGGATATGGTTGTTTCCCATGATCTCTGACCGCAGAAAGTGAAAACAGGGCTATCGTTGTTTCCCATGATCTCTGACCGCAGAAAGTGAAAGCAGGGCTATCGTTGCTCTCCATGACCTCTGACAACCGAAAGTGAAAATAGGGCTATCGTTGTTTACCATGATCTCTGACCGCAGAAAGTGAAAACAGGGCTATCGTTGCTCTCCATGACCTCTGACAACCGAAAGTGAAAATAGGGCTATGGTTGTTTACCATGACCTCTGACCGCAGAAAGTGAAAACAGGGCTATCGTTGTTTACCATGATCTTTGACCGCAGAAAGTGAAAGCAGGGCTATGATTGTTTACCATGACCCCTGAGCGAAGAAAGTGAAAGCAGGGCTATCGTTGTTCTCCATGACCTATGAGCGCAAAAAGTGAAAGAAGGGTTATAGCTGTATTTCTTGATCTCTAAGTTCAGGAAATGAAAGTAGGAATATCATTATTTCCAATGACAGAATGACTATTGATAAGTTATTTCTTCTACGAATACTATCTAGAAACAACCGCTACCATAGAGAGAGAAGGAATAATGTCGGATGATGTGACCAAAGATCAATTTTAGTGAGAGCATAAAGCCTGGATGCGAAATGCTCAATTAGGTTAACGATGTTTTTATTGAGTAAAATATCTAGTCTTAATGTTTATGATCGGTCAAGGGTGTGACTCTTTAATTATTGGATAAAATGTATATTAAACAGATAATTGAAAGCAAACTGGTTGTTTTTTATATCGTTGTTTTTCTTGATCGTTGAGTCGAATTTTTGAAATTGGTACGTAATGTTTATGATCGGTCAAGGGTGCAGATCTTAAATTGTTGGTAAAAAACGTTATTTTACAGCCAGTTGCAATGCAATAGGGTGCTTGTTATATCGTTGTTTTGCTTGATCACTGAGCCGATTTTTTGAAATTGGTACGTAATGTTTATGATTGGTCAGGGGTGTGAATCTAGAATTAATGGTAAAAATATCTATTTAACAGATGCTTAGCAATAGAATGGGTCGTTTATCATATCGTTGTTTTGCTTGATCGCTGAGTCGATTTTTTGGAATTCGATAAGAACGTTTATGATCGGTCAAGGGTGCAGATCTTAAATTGTTGGTAAAAAACGTTATTTTACAGCCAGTTGCAGCATAATGGATTGCTTGTTATATCGTTGTTTTGCTTGATCGCTGAGTCGATTTTTTGGAATTCGATAAGAACGTTTATGATCGGTCA